>CAJZFM010000064.1 GCA_915070235.1 uncultured Capnocytophaga sp.
AGGAAAGATTGGCATAGGAGGTGTTGAATAGGTCAAACATCTCATCTACATAGGGAATGATATCCTTATTGGTCTTGATAGGAGCATAGGTAAGACCATAACGACGTTCTACTACATCACCTGCTTTCTTATAGGTGTCAAAATTCACATCTTTGAGCAGGAAAGAAGACTCCACATAGCCTTTTTCTTTTACCCACCCAAGTTTCTCAAAGTGGGTGACATAATAGGGATAGTTAGTCCAAGTAATCATACCTCCGATATGGTCGTAACCATAGGTCTGTACTCCTACTTTATCCATATTAGAAAAGCCCATAGGGCCTTCGGCATATTTAAGTCCTAATTCCTTTGCTTTGTCTAAGGCTTTTTGTAATAGAGCATCGGTAACGGCTATATTGTCCACCATGTCCAACCATCCGAAGCGTACCTTAGGTACCCCTTGACTGATTTCATAGTGATTGACAATCACCGCAATACGCCCCACTATGGTCTGCTGCTCATTGTAGGCCAAATAAAAAGTAGCCTCACAATTCTCAAAAGCTGGATTTTTCTCAGGGTCAAGGGTATCCAGCTCATCGGCGATTAAGGGAGGTACCCAAGTTTTACTATTTTTGTATAAGGAGAAAGGAAACTTAACAAAATCAAGCATTCCCTTTTTGTCTTCTACTTTCTTTACAGTAATCATTATCTATGTGCTAATCGCTTGCAAATATACAAAATAAAGACTAATTAAATTATGATTAGTAATTAATTAACATGAGGTCACTTATTAAAAATGATATTGATTGAAAATCACCTTGTTTTTTTTCGTACCTTTGCGGCGAAATTACAATGATTAATGCCAGCAATGATTAATGATTAATATGTTACACAATCATTAAATAATTGATCATTAATCATTAATCATTAATAATGAGTGCTTTCCATTCCTTACGGTTTCGTATCTTTGTAAGTCTTATTGGTATTACAATACTCTCCTTTATTACCATTGCGATAGTAACCATATACCAGTATCGTAAGCAATCACAGACCTATCATAACGAGCGCTTGTTGCGAAAGGAACAACAGCTTGCTATGCAGATACGCTATGTATTGTCACAGACAACATTCCCTGTGGAAGATAAGTATATTCCCCTAATCTTCCGTGAGGATATATACCGTATTGCTGATATTGAAAATATCAACTTTAACCTCTATAGTATCAATGGGACTTTTCTTATTAGCTCACAGGCAGGACTGAGGGATAACAAGGAATTGCACTGTATTTCAGATACCATTCTTACCAATCTCTCTAATTCTGTAGATAAGCGATTGGTCTTCCAGACAGCACTTGAAAAGGACAATTACCAGTACTCCTATTCCTATGTCAATGACCTGCAATACAAGCCCCTGCTTATTCTGCATATTCCTCATTTTGAGAATGATACTTTCAATGAGGGTTTCCTGCAGAACTCTTTGTATAACTTAGGAGGTGCTTATATGGCTATATTGCTGCTGACTATAGGAGTGGCTTTTTTCATTTCTCGTTATATTACTCATTCTCTCAGGGAGATACAACAGCGATTAAGGACTACCCATTTCTTAGGGAAGAATGAAAAAATTGATATCAAGAACACCACTACCGAGATAGGGGAACTCATATTTTCCTACAACGAAATGGTAGATGAAATAGAAAAGAGTAAGAAAGCATTAGCTAAAATAGAGCGCGAGAAGATGTGGAAGGACATGGCCAAGCAAATTGCCCATGAAATAAAGAACCCACTAACACCCATGCGGCTGAGTGTGCAGAATTTCCAGCGGAGATTCTCCCCTGATGACCCACAATGCAGTGAGAAGGTAGCCGATTTCACTCAAATGCTCCTCCAGCATATTGATACCCTTTCGGATATCTCCGATGCCTTTTCTTCTTTTGTCTCTATGCCTCCACAGAAAAAGGAAAGGACAGATCTTAATGCGATTATTCGTCATGCTATAGCGATTTTTGACCTGCCTTATATCCGTTTTGAAAGTAAGCAAGAACAGATATACCTTTTGGTGGATAAGAACCAGATGAACCGCATGCTGACCAATCTGCTCAAGAATGCTATCTATGCAACTGATAGCATCACAGACCCTCTTATAGAGGTTACAACCTATGTAACAGGGGACTTTGCTTATATTGTGGTTAAAGATAATGGTTCTGGGGTACCTCCTGAATTACAAGAACGTATCTTTGAACCCAAGTTCACCACCAAGAATACCGCAGGCTCAGGACTGGGGCTTACTATGGTCAAGCATATCATCAATGCCCATGGGGGAACCATTACCCTGAACTCAGAAGTAGGCAAGGGAGCTACCTTTACAGTAGAACTTAAAATTTAGGTAAAAAGTAAAAAGTAAAAAGCAATAACTAACCACTAATCACTAATAATTTAAATACCAATGGAAAGAAGAAGTTTTTTAAAGAACTCAGTATTTGCGGGATTAGGGTCTCTCCTACTTCCCTCTGTAGCACAAGCACAAGCCTCCGAGTCTTTCGCTCGTAAGAAGGCAAAGAACATTATCTATATGGTCAGCGATGGTATGAGTATTGGTACCTTGGTTATGGCAGACCTCTATAGCAAGCGTATCTTGGGGCGCAGTAGTGCTTGGTTTGCTCTCTATGAACAGAAATTGGCCGTAAAAGCCTCTATGGATATGCAATCGGCTAGCTCTGTAGTTACCGACTCCTCCGCAGCCAGCTCCTCATGGGGTAGTGGCCACCGTATTATCAATGGAATGATCAACATTGGGGTCAATGGAGAGGAATATACTCCTATTCTACAGAAATTCAAGAAAGCAGGTAAGAAAGTGGGCTGTGTAACTACTGTACCTATTACTCACGCTACCCCTGCGGGCTTCTGTACCAATAGCAAACAACGTGGTGCCCAACCTAAGATTGCGGAAAACTATCTTGACCTTCGCTTTGATGTCATGATGGGGGGTGGAGATAACTATTTCAATGGCGAAAAGCGCAAGGATAAGCAAGATATTTATGCCAAGTACGTAGAAAAAGGCTTTACAGTGGTTAAGAATGTAACCCAGATGAATGCCGCTCCTAAGAATATACCTCTGCTTGGGGTATTTGACAGCAATGCTTTGCCTTATACCATTGATGAAAATAATACGACTAAGAATGCCTCCATTCCTACCTTAGCCCAGATGACTAAAAAGGCAATAGACATGATGGCCGATCACAAGCAGGGTTTTGTACTCCAAGTGGAAGGGGGTAAAGTGGATTGGGCAGCTCATGGAAACGATATAGGGGCGCTACTATTTGACCAATTAGCTTTTGATGATGCGATACAAGTGGCTATAGATTTCGCTAAAAAGGACGGTAATACCTTGGTGGTGATAACCTCCGACCATGGAAATGCTAATCCTGGTCTTATCTATGGTCAGGATTGTAACAAAAACTTTGACAATTTGGCTCACTTCTGTCATTCCAATGACTTTACCTTGCAGAGTATCAATCTAACAGACTCTGCTTCACAGGTGAGAGATCTGCTTATCCATAACTTTGGTAAGATTCCTTTCTCAGAAGATGAGGCCAAACAAATTCTCTCATTCTATACCGAAGGCAAGCAAGAAAATGGACTCTATAATTATAAGAACCTTCCTTATAGTTTATTAGCCGAGATACAGAAGAAACATACCTCCGTAGGTTGGATTAGTATGGATCACTCCTCCGACTATACCGAACTGGCTATGTATGGCCCTGGTAGCCAAAACCTACCTCCTTTTATAGAAAACTATAAAATGCACAACTTCCTACTTACTGCTGCGGAAGTAGATATGTTGGAGAAATATTAAATATAAGAAAATCAAACGGTTATGTCCTATAAAATTCTCTTTTCGGATATAGATGGTACCTTGCTCGATGCCGATCGTACCCTCTCCCAGAAGACTATAAAGGTGCTCTCCGAGCTTAAAAATCGCTTTCCTATCGTGCTTATATCTTCTCGTATGCCAGTACAGATGTACTACCTACAGGAGAAGGCAGGTATCTTGGGTATGCCACTGATTGCCTATAATGGGGCTTTGGTATTGGACAAAGGGGGCGAAGTGCTCCACTCAGTAGAAATACCTCATGCTCTTTGTGAGCAAATTGTAGCGCTCAATAAGCAATATACCCAAGGAAAGTTACATATCAGCTTCTACAACTTCAATGAGTGGTATGTGCCTCAAATAGACCAATGGGCTGAGCGTGAAGAGCGCAATACAGCTACTACTCCTGTGGTAAAGAGCAACCAAGAGGTACTTTCCCTTTGGAAAACCCAAAACAAAGGTGCTCATAAGCTTATGCTTATGGGAGAAGAGTCTTTGGTAGAGGCTATGTGGGAGGCTCTACAAACGCAAATGGCAGGTCAGTTACAGCTCTATAGGGCTAAGAATACCTATATAGAAATCACTTTGCAAAACATATCCAAGCTCACAGGAATTGAGGCCTTCTTGGCGCATCACAAAGAAATTACCCTTTCCGATGCGATTGCTTTTGGAGACAACTACAATGACCAAGAGATGCTTGAGGCAGTAGGTCTTGGTGTGGCAGTGGCCAATGCCCGTGATGAAGTGAAAGCAGTAGCCAATGATACAACCCACCATCACAAGGAAGATGGAGTAGCACGCTACTTAGCCCAGATGTTTGATATAGAATTATAAGACAATATGGTAAAAATAGGTTCGGTAGCCTTGGGTGAGTTTCCCTTACTCTTGGCTCCTATGGAGGATGTAAGTGATCCGCCCTTTCGCAGACTTTGTAAGAAGCATGGGGCGGATATGCTCTATAGTGAGTTTATCTCCTCCGAAGGGCTTATACGTGATGCTATAAAAAGCCGAAAGAAATTGGATATCTTTGATGACGAACGCCCTGTAGGTATCCAGATATTTGGAGGTGATGAGGAGGCTATGGCACTCTCGGCTCGAATCGTGGAAACAGTCTCTCCCGATGTGGTGGATATTAACTTCGGCTGTCCTGTCAAAAAGGTGGTAGCCAAGGGAGCAGGAGCGGCTGTTCTCAAAGACATTGATCTTATGGTACGCCTTACCCAAGCGGTAGTCAAGAGTACCCACTTGCCTGTAACGGTCAAGACACGCTTGGGATGGGATAGTGATACGATTAATATAGAGGAGGTAGCCGAACGCCTGCAAGATGTGGGCATACAAGCCCTCTCTATCCATGCCCGTACTCGCGTACAGATGTACAAGGGACATTCGGATTGGTCTTATATCGCCAAGGTAAAGAACAATCCGCGTATCCATATCCCTATCTTTGGCAATGGCGATATAGATTCACCTGAAAAGGCCTTGGAATACAAAAACAAATATGGAGTAGATGGCATCATGATAGGTCGTGCCGCTATTGGTTATCCTTGGATCTTCCAAGAGATCAAGCACTACCTCTCCACAGGAGAATTGTTACCCCCTCCTACACTTGCCCAAAGAGCCAAAGCTGCGCTACAACACTTGTTATGGGCGGTAGAGTGGAAGGGGGTGCGCTTGGGAATTCTTGAGACACGCCGCCATTATAGTAATTATTTCAAAGGTATTCCTCATTTCAAGGAGTACAAGCAACAATTAGTTACCCTTGATGATATGGACGCTCTCAAGGATATACTTATTAGCTTAGAGAAAGAAGAATAACAACCTCTTCTGCATAAAGATTTGTTACTTGATTATACAAAATATCCTCCTATATACATATAGGGGGTATTTTATAAATCACATACAGTGACTTGTATATGCTTTGTAAGTAGGGTTTCTTCTATGATAAGGGCTATTTTCTCCCATGTACCTCCCGCTAAACCACAACCTATACGAGGCATTTGTACACAGGCCTGCTTCTCTTGGGCAAAAGAGGCAACCTTTTCCAATCCCTCTCTGACTGCTTCATAACGAATAGGAGGGATTCCTTTCTCCTCTCGTATCTTATGTTGTCCAATGATATTGCCAACCCATATATTTTCTTCTACTTGTACAAACTGAACAGCACCCGGGGCAAAGCCTTCTTTCTCCTGATACCATAGTTTGTACTGCTTCTCAGGAGCTTTCCATCTTTTAGAAAGAGCTAAGACAAAACCTTTGCCCCAAGCTCCTATGTCATTACATATATGGGGAATGATAATATTTCCCTCACTTTGAGGGAAAGTAGCATCGGCTTTTATATATTTTATTTCTGTCATGATAAAATGTTAAAGTAATCTTTGAGTATTGTATTATTCAGTACTCTGGGGGTAAAAACTTCCAAGAGCATAGGACTTTCATATTGGGAAAAGAACGTTTCCAAAGTTTTTGTCAACTCCTCTTGGTTTTGTGCACAAAGGTAGGTAAAACCATACATAGCACAAAGGTGCTTAGCCGTAAGGGAATGGGTAGTCTCTTGAAGGGTTTCAAAGAAAGGTGTTCCCTTATCGGTGGGCAAGATTCGGAAAATACCCCCGCCTGCATTATTAACTACAATGATTTTCAGGTTCTTCGGAATATAGTTACACCACAATGCATTGCTATTGTAAAAGAAGCTCAAATCCCCTGTAATCAATAACGTAGGGATAGATTGCACGACACTAGCCCCTATAGCAGTAGAAGTACTGCCATCTATACCACTGGTACCCCGATTGCAGAACACCTGCCAACCCGCTTTAGCAGGAAAGAGTTGGGCATAGCGAATGGGCGCACTATTGCTAATCTGGATATGGTAAGGGGTAGGAGTACGCTCTAAAATTGCCTTGTATACAGCCATATCAGAATAAGGTACCGTTGCCAAGAAGGCTGTGCGCCTTTCAAGAGTTTCTTTGTACAAAGGCAGCCAAACTCCCTTATAATCAAAGCTAACAGGCGGTAGTTCTGGGACAACAGTTTCTAAGAAAGTATTAATATCCGTCTTGAAGTGGTGAGTGAGGACAAAGAACGTATCATACCCCACATGCTCATCTATATAATAATGGGCTTGGGGAGGGTACTTGCGCAGGAACTCCTTGATCTTCTTGGATACCACCATACCACCTATTGAGATAAGCACATCAGGACGAAGTAGCTCTTGGAGTTGTCTCTTCTCTATGGGGGTGAGGAATGTATCTATCATTCCGATAAAAGTATCAGCCATCGCATTGGCTGTACTCTCAGTAAGCACCAAAATAGAGGGATCTTTCTCAAGCCAATTAAGCCACTTTTGAGCAATAGCATCAGGAGGCAATACTCCTATAAGTACCATCTTCTTAGGATAGATCCAATCTTTGACAAACTGGAGTAATTTTTTAGCATTCAGGGGCACAAGCTTTTTGAGTCCTACTTCGTTGTGGAAGCTCACTGTAGGGGTAGGAAGTGTTTGGTATAGCGGTTCCTCAAAAGGAGCGTTGATATGTACAGGTAAGCACTTGAGAGCTGCTGTATTGAGAGCCTCATTGAGCAAATAGGTATTATAATTGAGATCCTGCTCCTCTTCAGAGAGATTGGCATTATAGGCTGTGTGTAGCGCTAAGGCATGCCGCTGATGTATGGTTTGCCCATCACCTATATCTATCTTAGAGGCAGGTCTGTCGGCACTAATAACCACCAAGGGGATATTACTATAATACGCTTCACTCACGGCAGGGTAGTAGTTCAATAAGGCTGAACCAGAGGTACAGACCACCACGACAGGCTCTCTAAGCTGTTGGGCTAAGCCAAGGGCAAAGAAAGCGGCACAACGCTCATCTACTATGCTATAAGTGTTGAAAAAAGAATCACTGGCAAAACCAATAGTCAGTGGAGCATTACGCGAACCAGGGGAAAGGACAATATAGCGGATACCTTTTGCCTTGCAGGCAAGTAGTATCTGTTGGGCTAAGGGAATCTGAGGAAACAAAGCAAATAATCAATGATTAATAATCAATGATTAATGATCAATGATTAATGATCAACATTTTTGAGTAAAAAAGTATTAATCATTAATCATTGTTGGCATTAATCATTAGTAATATTTATTGTTTAGCAAAAACTTTCTGTAACAGAGGAGTTGTTCTTGAGGCAACATTGGTACGTATATCTTCCTCTTTTTGAGCAATTTGTAGGAACAGACCGTCTATTGCTTTTTCAGTTACATAGCTTGTTAGATCAGGATTTACCTTGGTTACTAAGGGAACCGCATTGTACTTATCTATGATGTTTTCCCATACCTGATCGGCACCTACCTTACCCAAAGAGGCTTGGATCTTAGGAGAAAAAGCCTGAATCAAGGATTGGGTAGTGGTCTTCTTTAGATAATCTGTAGCGGCATTCTTACCGCCTGTAAGGATAGCAGTAGCATTGGAGAAAGAAAGGTTCTTTACAGCATTGATAAAGATAGGTTTGGCCTCGGTTACAGCGTCTTCGGCAGCACGATTGAGCAGTTTTACTCCCTCATCAGCAAGGCTTCCTAAGCCAATACTTCTTAGGGTATTATCTACTTTTTGTAAGGGTTCAGGGAAAAGAATCTTTGCCAAGGAATTGCCATAATAGCCGTCCTTCTGGCCAAGCAAATCCACCCCTTGGGCAATACCCAATTCTAAGGCCTGCTTGAGTCCGTTGGAAATATCCACAGAGGAAAGTGCTCCACTTTGTTGAGTGCTGTTCATAATACTCTGCAAATCAGCACAACTACTTAAGCAGAAAAAACTGCTTACTAACAAGACGATTTTCTTCATTTGTAATGTATTTAAAGGTTATTTTTTACTTGCTTGGTATAGAAAATGGGGGTAGCGTGTCTTTTGGAATAACAAAAAGAATAGAGTTGTTTATTTCAAATTTTCCAGATTTATTCATAAAAGGTTTCCCAAGTACTTGAAACTTACAGAAAATATTGTCATGCTTCCATAGGATATGTTCGGGAGCGGTAAGTTTTTTGTCCTTATATCCAAAAGTATCTATATATGCAGGGTCTTCTTTTTCAAAATCTATATGAAACACCTCTACATATTTAGGAAATATCTTCTCGAGAGCCTCAAGTGTAGCAGGTTCATAATCTTGCTTGTATATATCTACTTTTTTTATAAAGAAAGGCTCTCCTAACCGCTTACACAGATATTTGTATACCTTAGGAAAATCATTGGAATGGGTCTCTACATAGATAGCGACTATTTTATTTTTGTAGGCAATCACCTTAGCCCTTTTTATTTCAAACCCTGCAAAACGATAACCTTCGTTTTTATTAGGGTAAAGGCTATATTCTGAAAAATCATCATTATCTTTTATTCCTATCTTATAGGGTTTTATATCATCTATGGTAT
>CAJZFM010000065.1 GCA_915070235.1 uncultured Capnocytophaga sp.
ATATACTTATTTAATTATCAATATATTAAGACCTTTTTGTATTAAATTATTCTTATAAAAAATTCGCTTTTGTTGAATTATCTTCAATACAAGTAGCTTATTAAACTCATTACTTTAGCTCTAAAAACAGAAAAACTTTGACAAAATAGGTGTTTTGTCAAAGTTTTTACACCTAATTGATAAATTTATTATCAACTTTTATCTTTATAGTGTCCATAAGCAGCAAGAATATAAACTTGTTTTATTTCCTCTAAAATCTGATATACAAGCCTGTGCTTAGGGGTAATCCGCCGAGACCAAACATCTGTTTCTCCATAATGTTTCAGCGGTTCAGGGTTTCCTGCTCCTGATGTAGGATCTTTAGCTATTTCATCTAACAAACTTGCTATCTTTTTAAGAATATCATTTTGTTTATTTTTCTTATATAGCTTGATATGTTTAAAGTATTTATCTGAATAAAATAACTCATATAGGGTACTCCCTTCTGTATTTGTTGCTGTATCCATTACTCTAATAGCATTTTTTGCATATCTTCCCTACTTACTTTGGTCATTTTTCCAGCACGTGCTTCATCAATCATTGAAAAAAAATCCTCTTCTGACATCTCTGTATCATCTATTTCTTCCACTATTTTAAACTTTAAGTTTGTAAGCGCTTGTTTAGCAGCTTCTAAGGAAACTCCCTTAGGAGGCTCTATGGTTAAAGTTTTTGTTCTCATAATTCTTATTCTTTTCTGCAAAGGTACTACTTTTAAAAGGAAAACGCAATTATTTTTTATTTTATTTTATTATTATCCGTATGCTAAAAGATACACGCTATTTCCTACACAATTCCCCCACTATCTTTACACACTCTACCGCTTCTTTTACATCATGAACACGGAGGATATCCGCCCCATGGAGTAGCGCAAAGGTATTAAGCACCGTCGTTCCATTGAGAGCTGCCTCTGGAGTGGTATCCAAGAGCTTATATATCATGGACTTACGAGAGATCCCTACCAAGATAGGACACTCCAAGGCCTTGAAAAGGGCAAGCTGCTGCATCAGCTCATAGTTCTGGGCGAGGGTCTTGGAGAAACCAAAACCTGGGTCTATGATAAGGTCATTGAGCTTCAGCTGTCTTGCCTTGTCCTTTACCTCGGAGAAATAGTAAAGTATATCCTTGGTGAGCTGCTCATACTCGGTATAGGTCTGCATAGTCTGTGGGGTACCACGCATGTGCATCGCTATATAAGGGACTTGGTAGTGGGCGACCACTTCCCAAATGGCAGGGTCTATCTGCCCTGCGGAAATATCATTGATGATACAAGCGCCTGCCTCAAGGCTCTCTCGGGCAACCTCCGCACGGAAGGTGTCTACCGAGATGCGGATATCGGGAAAGTGCTTTACCAAGGCTTCCACTACCGGCACTACGCGCTGTAGTTCCTCCTGCGGGGATACCTCTTGGGCATTGGGGCGGGAACTATAGCCTCCTATATCTACAAAAGTGGCTCCCTCCTCAAGCATCTGTTCTGCCTTGCGGAGCACTTCAGCAGGTGTGGTACGGCTCTGCGCATAGAAAGAATCAGGGGTGATATTGAGTATGCCCATGACTTTGGGGGTATCAAAACAGATAAGCTCCCCTTTACAATTGATTTGTGTCATTTTTTCTCTATAATAGTTCCTTTGTTGTGTTTTTTAAAGAGTTTTTGTGTATCTTCTACAAATATTTTCATCTGTTTAACGGCCTCTGGACTCATATTGGGGTAGTCCTGGGCAGCTGTTTGGGCGCAAGGGAGAATCTCATAGTGTTTTTTCCCATCTTTATCATACAAATGTACCCAAGTGAGGTAATAGGCAGGGGTGAGCAAGCGGGTTTGCTTATCTGTTCCTTTGACAAGGGTAAGGTTGAGCATCAGTCCACCATCGGTATGGCGCTTGCGTTGGTTGGAGATAAAGTTGCCCAAGGAGTAGAGCACAAACTGCTGCTGGGTGGGTCGGTTGCCTCTAAGCTCCATAGGTTGCAACACATGCGGGTGTCCGCCAATGATGTAATCCACTCCATGACGAAAGAGGAAGTCGGCCATTTTCTTCTGCGCTTCATTGGGAGTGGTGGCATACTCTACCCCCCAGTGCACCACCGCTATAAGTTTGTCAAGTTCGCGGCTTCGGGCACTAAGGATATCTTTTTGGATCTGTAGGGTATCTAAGCGATTCACTTGGGTTGGGTTTGGCACTGGTAGTCCATTGGTGCCATAGGTATAGTTGAGCACCCCCACACGTAGCCCGTTCTTTTCCAAGATAAGCAGATTGCGCATTGCTCTATCTATCAGGTCATGGAAAGTACCTGTATGCTTGATTCCTAAGGAATCCAATTGGTAGAGAGTATTGGTAATCCCTATTTTCCCTCGGTCGCAGGAATGATTATTGGCCGTTACCATGACATTGATACCACTGTGCAGGCAGTCTGCTACCAGCTCCTTAGGCGAAGAGAAAGTTGGGTAGCCTGTAAAGGGCTTGCCCCCAAGGGTAACCTCCAAGTTGGCCACCACATAGTCATGTCGCTTAAAGATAGGAGCTACTTTGGCAAAGACAGGCTTATAGTTATAGCGGCCTGTTTGCTTATCATAAGCCGAATGAATCTGAGGTGTATGTCCCATGATGTCCCCCACGAAAAGCAGAGATAGGGTATCTTGTGTTTGCTGCTTGTTCAAGCGCTCTTGCCCTTGTATAGTAAGGCTTAGCAGCATTCCCAGAAGTGTGAGATAAGTTTTCATCATAATGTGTTAAACATAGGCGCAAAAATACGATTTTAAAGCTAATATAAAAAGTTTTGTGAAGAAATTAGGTCTATTCAGAAAAAAAAACTATTTTTGAGCCGAATTAACTCATTAACCTTATGAACGACAAAAAGACACATTATTTTGACATTAAAGTATTAGGACAGCCTTCTGGGCTTTTCTTTCTCTTCTTTACTGAGATGTGGGAGCGCTTTTCCTTCTATGGAATGCGGGTGCTCTTCATACAATTCCTCACCGCTGAAATCCTCTTAGGCGACCCTAAGGGCGGCTGGGGCTGGACTTCCGAACAAGCCACCGCCCTCTATGGTACTTATGCGATGCTCTTGTACCTCACCCCTGTCTTGGGAGGAATCATAGCCGACAAATACTTAGGCACACGACGTGCGGTCATCATAGGCTCTATCATCATGACTATAGGACAGTTGTGCTTATTCTTGCACTCCACCACTATGTTCTTTGTAGGGCTTACCTGCTTGGTAGTTGGGGTCGGGCTGTTCAAGCCCAATGTGCCTTCTATCCTTGGGGAGATGTTCAAAGATCACCCCGACAAGAAAGATAGCGCCTATACGATCTTCTATATGGGGGTCAATGCAGGAGCGTTCTTAGGTATGATGCTCTGTGGTTACTTGGCCGCTACCAAGGGCTGGAGCTGGGGCTTTGGGTTAGCGGGTATCTTTATGGGCTTGGGTACTCTACAGTTTGTCTTTGCCAAACCACTTATGGGGGATTTGGGTATGCTCAAGAAAGAGGAGCACCACGAGCAGTCAACCGATACTGACAAGCGCAACCCTTTCACCTTGGTGGATAATATACTCATTGTCGTAGTATCTGTACTGGGACTGCTCTATGCCTTCAATGATCCTTTGTCCAAGAACCATATCTACGACCTATTTACTTGGGTGGATACTTCTTTTATGCGCGGGCAGAACCTTGTAGCGCTTGTAGCCCTATTGTTATTTGTCTATTTATTGGTATCACGTATTTTGCGTTATGACAGGATCGTCCGCAACCGTATGTTTGCCGTGATGAGTTTGGCTTTCTTTATCATTTTCTTCTTCATCACCTTCGAGCAAGCTCCTTCGTCGCTCATCATTGTAGCACGTGATTATGTGGATAGGAGTCTTAGCGGTGAGGGACTGTTGGTGTTCAATATCATCAATGCCTTGCTGATGCTCATTCCCTTGCTGATTATCTCATTTGTATTGATTCGCTTGGCGATGGTCACTTGGAAACTCATTCCACTGACCAATATAGTGCTTTTTGTCTGCTTTCTGCTCATCTGGGGGGTAGCCATCTATGCCATTAGGAGTGAGTTCCTTAAGAAGACTTCCGAGATTGCAGTATCTTGGTTCTCGGTACTCAATGCTTTCTTTGTCATCACTTTAGCCTCTTCCGTATCCAAGATATGGTCGTCCAAATACAACCCTTCGGTAGCCTTCAAGTATGGCTTTGGGTTGTTCTTCGTCGCCCTTGGTTATTTGGTGGTATGGTTTGGTGCCAAGGGATTAAGCGAGGATATGAAAATTTCCATGGCCTATATCATACTCATCTATTTTTTCCATACCATAGGCGAACTCTTTATCTCTCCTGTGGGGCTTTCCTATGTCTCCAAGCTCGTCCCTCACCGAATGCTGGCTTTCATGTTCGGTACTTGGTACCTTGGAATTGCCATCGCCCAGAAAGTAGCTGCTACCTTAGGCGGACAGGTGGTGTCCATCACTAAGGAATATGGGTTAAGTATCTTCTTCCTTATCTTCGCAGGTATCGCCGCTGGTGCGGGTATCTTGGTGATGCTATACAACCCTCTACTTAAAAAGCTCATGCACGAAGTAAAGTAACTGACAAAATAAAGCAAAAAACCTTTTGTTTTTGGATTAAATTTCGTATTTTTGCTTACCGAATCTAACCACTAATCCCAGACAACTAATAACTCAAATCATATACTTATGAGAAAAAAAGTAATTGCAGGTAACTGGAAAATGAATAATGATGCGACCCAGTCCGCTCAGCTTATTACCGCCCTGCTCGAAAAACTTCCACAAACACAAGCGGAGGTAGTAATTGCTCCCTCTTTTGTAAATCTCGCCTTGGCGGTAGAGAAAACCAAAGGCAGCCCTATCATCGTAGCAGCTCAGAACATGCACTTTGCTGAAAAAGGCGCTTTCACTGGCGAGGTATCTGCCTCCATGCTTGAGTCTATCGGAGTGAAAACCACTATCTTAGGACACTCCGAACGCCGTGAGTACTTCAACGAAACCGATGAGAGTCTTGCCAAAAAAGTGGATACTGCCCTCGCTCATGGCTTTCGTATTATCTTCTGTATAGGAGAGAAACTCGCTGAGCGCAAGGCCGCTAAGCACTTTGAGGTAGTAAAATCCCAAATACAAAACGCCCTATTCCACTTGCCTCAAGAGGCTTGGAAACACATCGTACTGGCTTACGAACCTGTATGGGCTATTGGTACAGGCGAGACCGCTACCCCAGAGCAAGCACAGGAGATACATGCCTTTATCCGTAAGACAGTGGCCGACAAATACGGAAAAACCGTAGCCGATGACCTCACTATCCTCTATGGAGGTAGCTGCAACGCTAAGAATGCTGCCGCCCTCTTTGCCAACCCCGATGTAGATGGGGGACTCATAGGAGGAGCCGCTCTGGTGGCCGATGACTTTATCACCATTATCAAGGCTATAGGCTAACAAACCAAGGGACAAGGGCAACTTTGTCCCTTTTTTCTTTCCCAAAATGGACACATGACCCCATGTTGCCCAAGTGGCGTTGTGTGCCTGTGAGAGCCAAAAAATAATTTTCAAAAATATAGAGGCTATATAAAAATAAATATGTACTTTTGCCGATAATTTTTTGCAACTAACTAAAAGTTCTTTATGCTCACTCGTAGGCACATTCGTGTAAAGGTAATGCAGGCTATTTATGCACTACATCAGGAGGAAAATTATAATCTGCAAAGAGGGGAAAACTTCCTTGTGGCAAGTATGGACAATACCCACAGCTTGTACATAGTCCTTATGGGATTGTGGGCAGCCTTGGAAAAACGCTCCCAGCAGATGGAGGCCGTCTATAAAAAGAAGTTTATTCGCGATGAGAATATCTCTCATACATTGTTCTTGGAGAATGAGGCCTTACAGCTGATCACCCGCGATGAGGCACTCTGCGAGGCTATAGAAAAGGAATTCCTCTTGTGGCGATCCCACGATGAGTATATCAACATACTGTATAACAGAATTTTAGAAAGCGAAATCTATCAGTTGGCCAAGGGACGCCCCAGAAGCTTTGAAGGGGACAGACAGTTCTTAGCCGACCTATATATGGAGGTTATCGCTCCCAATGAGGAACTTTTTGACTTCTTAGCCGATACAGAGATCACTTGGACTGATGACTTCCCCTTGGTCAATACCCTGATTGTCAAGCTCCTCAAGGGACTACGCAAAGACAAAGAGAACGAACTTGTCCCTCCCCTATTCAAGGATATAGCCGACAAAGAGTTCGGTATAGACCTCTTAAAGAAAGCGGTGCTCAACGATGAGAAGTTCCAACAATATTTGATAGAGAAGACCCCCCAGTGGGACACCGAACGTATAGCCGAGATTGATGCCATCCTTATCAAAATGGGCATCACCGAGCTACTCAAGTGCCCCAGTATCCCTGTAAAGGTTACCCTGAACGAATATGTGGAGATTGCCAAAGAGTACTCCACCCCCAAGAGTAGTGTGTTTATCAATGGTATCCTTGATACCCTCTCTAAGGACTTCACCCAAGGTGGCTCCCTTAAGAAGATTGGAAGAGGACTTTTATAGTGACTAATGACGAGTGACTAATGACTAACCACTGACAACTGACAACTAAAAACTAAAAATCATGAAAAGAATATTTTTACTTGTAGGAGTAGCTCTCCTTGCCGCTTGCAACAACAATGGTACTGATGCGGCTAACAAAATCAAACAAAGTAACTTAGAAGCTGCTGAGAAATTAGCTGAACAAGCTACACAGTTCCCTCAAATAAAGTTTGAGGAAACCACTCATGACTTCGGAGAAATTAAGCAAAACGTGGAGGTACAGACCTCTTTCAACTTCAAAAACACAGGCAAGGTGCCCTTGGTGATTACCAACGCCACCAGTAGCTGCGGCTGTACTGTCCCTGAATATCCTAAAGAGGCTATCGCCCCAGGGGAAAGTGGTGCTATCAAAGTGGTATATAACGGCTCAGGCAAAGATGCTATCTCCAAGACCGTAACCCTAACAACCAACACCGAACAAGGCACAGAACTCCTTACTATCAAAGCCTTTGTAAAAGAATAATACCGTCTTATGAATATACTATTACAAGCAGCCCCACAGGGGGGCGGAGGTAGCTTCCTCTTTATCATAATCATGTTCGTGATTATGTTTGTTTTTATGATCTTCCCTTCCATGAGAAGACAAAAACAAGAAAAGAAATTCTATAATGCCCTTAAGAAAGGCGACAAAGTCATCATGAAAAGTGGCTTACATGGGCGTATCTCTGAAATCACTGATACTACTATCGTGATAGAGACCCTCTCTGGCAAACTCAAGTTTGAGCGCTCTGCCGTTTCTATGGATTACAGCCGCAAACTAACAAATGAATAACAAAGAGTGAAAAGTGAAGAGTGAGAGCATTCTTCACTTTTCACTATTCATTTTTTACTATTCACTATTATGTCTGGAGAACTGCTTCCCCTTATGGAGGCCTTCTATACCATACAAGGAGAGGGCTATTACAAGGGTACCGCTGCTTATTTTATTCGCTTAGCTGGCTGCGATGTGGGCTGCCACTGGTGCGATGTCAAGGAGAGTTGGGACGCTACAGCGCACCCCTTAGTACCTATTGAGCAAATTGCCGAGCAGGCTCTCGCCCACTCCAAAACAATCATCATCACAGGGGGGGAACCCCTTATGTACAACCTACTTCCCCTCACCCAGCTGCTCAGAAGCCAAGGGGCACGTACGCATATAGAGACCTCAGGGGCTCATCCGCTCTCTGGTGAGTGGGACTGGATCTGTCTATCTCCTAAGAAAAACAAGCGCCCACTCTCGCCTATCCACCAAGTAGCCAATGAGCTAAAGATGGTCATCTACAACCATCATGACTTTCTTTTTGCCGAGGAGATGTCCGCCCTGACCCATGCCGACTGTATTCGCTACCTCCAACCCGAATGGAGTCGCCGCGAGAAGATGATTCCCCTTATGGTGGATTATGTCATGGAGCACCCCCAGTGGAAAATCTCCTTACAAATGCACAAATACTTGGATATCCCCTAAGCCATGCTAAAGCGTATTCTCAGCTATATCTTCCCTATCACCCTCTCAAGGCAATCCTCCCCTATCAGTGGACAGCTCACCGTAACCCTACTCAGTGGAAAGCGATTGCTGAACACCCCTAATACCGATTATTCCTTTGGGAGCCTACAACGTATCCTGCGCTTTGGCTTACAGAAAATTGGCTTTGAGCGGATTCAAAAACAAAAAAACATACTCGTATTGGGCTTAGCCGCAGGCAGTGTAGTGGAGACCTTAGTGGAAGAAGTCAAATTCCGTGGGCAAATACATGGGGTAGATATTGATAAGGATGTAATAGAAATAGGGCGACAATACTTCAATTTGGATAAGATAAAGAACCTTCACATATTCCTCACCGATGCCCAAGACTATATAAAAACCACTTCCATAAAGTATGATTCGGTCATAGTGGATATATTCCAAGACGATCAGATGCCCGCTTTTCTTTTTGCGCCTGCTTTTTTCTCTCAGTTAAAGAAAATTCTCAGCCAAAAAGGGGTTATTCTCTTCAATACCATTGTAAAAACGAAAGCCGAGGCACAAAGAAATCAAAATTTTATCCAATTCTTCTCCGACCAATTCCATATAGACCGCTATCCCAAAGTAGAGGGAGAAAACGAAATACTTGTTTTGAATGAAAAGTGAAGAATTTTTTCATACATTTGTTTGTTTTCTTCAGTAGCAATAGGCTTGTCCTCAATAGTTACAAAATCCTGACTTGTCACAGTAAGTTTGCTTTTGGCAGTACCTTGATTGCAACTGAGTTCTGCAGTATTGGTGATGATATTCATAGTGTGTTATTTTTATATAAATTCCAATCGTTTCATAACTACTCCCTTATACCATCAAATTTATTATAAGAAAGCACTTCTCCTGTTTGTAAGTCTAAACGGTACCAATCAAGGTGTGTTTCTCCCCAATAAAATATTTCCCAGCAATTATAGCTAACTCCAGGTCGATATACTCTTTCAATAAGTGCACCTGCTCCTTTATAGATTCCACCTCTACTATTATAGCCTCTACGCAGTTTCATTCCTTTTGACAGACAAAAATCCTCTACCTGCTCGAAAGTAAACTTAGAA
>CAJZFM010000066.1 GCA_915070235.1 uncultured Capnocytophaga sp.
TGATAAGTTTGTTCCAAAGCAAAGATATAGATACCTTGCTCGGAGGCTTGTCTATCTAGGCTCTCTTGCCAGTCTACCAATTGCCATAAGCCCTGTTTGTTGGCTTTTTCAGGATCGAAAAGTCCGTCCTTGTCCAAGAGGGAAGGAATCTTCTCTATCTGTCGCTTGGCTACAGGCCACAAGTCTAAGGCAGTTTGGGTGTCATGAGTCTCTTGTAGGTAGTCGTTTAGAGTAGCATTGTATATCAGTGCATATTCGTATAGCAAGATAGGTACCACTTGGGGGTGAGGCACTGGAGTCTCGAAAATAGTGTGGTTCAAGTAGCCATCGTCTTTGCAAAGTCCTGCTAAGATGTATAGGCAGCGCTTGGCCAAAGCTCGGTTCTGGAAAGTGTAGTTATCGGCGAGCATCTGTAAGTAGAGGTCGCCTATCCAAAGGCGATGGTCACGCTTGGGGCCGTCCTCGAAAACGGTCTGCATACACTCCCTCAGTGTCTTTTGGGAGACTTTGTCTATATCCTGCAAGAGCTTATCCGAAGTGCTCAGTGCAGCAGGGGCTCCCTTGGCAGAGGTCTGTGCGACAAACTTCATATCGCTGATGCGATATTGGGCATACTGGGAGTCACCCAATATGTCTATCTGGAGGTAACGACAGGAAAGGCGACGCGGAATCTTGATCGTAGCAGGCAATTGCTCTATGGTTACCACTTCGTCCTGAAGCCATGCCCTAGAGATGGTTCCCTTATAAGGGTCAAAGGGAATACGCAGCTCAGCAGGTACTTCGGAAAAGGTAAATTTGAGCCGTATAGGTGCATCCGAATCGGACTGAAACTCCTCTACACGGAAGGTAAAGTAACCCGTGTAGTGGTCGCCTAAGTCCAATACAATACCACTCTTACCCTTGAAGGATTCGCTGTAGAGACCTTCTGCCTTGCGAGGGTTTACGGCTTTGTAACCTTGGAACGACTGCTTATCGGCAACAATATCCACTTGTATTTCAGGCTTGATAGTTGTATAGAAAAGTTCAGGAGTGTTCTCCTGTGCCTTTTTCAGCCACTCGGATTTCTGAGCATCGCTGAAATAGTGTTGAGCTATAGCAGGAATAGTAGTTATAGAAAGCACAGAAACAGCTAAAATTTGTTTTAAAATCGTTTTCATATACATTTGTGCGTTTACTTATTAAATAATTGTAATTTCGCATAGAAATCCTCTAGAAGCAATCGGGTGTCCAATTGGTCATATACACGGATCTTTCTCCCTGAAGGATTCGCCTTATAGGTGCCTTTGTCTGTAATCTGTGGAGCAGCTACTATGCGGTAAAGGCTAGAGGAGGGATCGGCTTCAAAGGAGGATTGCAAGGCCGTTAGTAGCACCAGTGGGTTATCCCCTTGTATGTAGGTCTCCCCTATATGCAGATCGAATCGCTGGGTAAGCTCCATTACTCCTTCTATCTTTTGGGCTAAGAACTGACCCAATTTGCCTTGGGACTTTACACGAGTGGTCAGTTCGGCATGGCTCATAAGCACTTGGCGATAAGCGTTTCTTGGTACTTGCCAGATCATTACCTCCGATTGGTTGAAAACGACCTGTGCCGCTGGAACAGAGATACCCAAATTGTATTCGGGGGTAGAGTGATTTGGCGGTAGGTTGATGCCTTCGTACTCAGAGCCTCCTATCCAAACCAAGGTAAATTTCTTGGCAATCTCAGGGCGCTTGAGCAGCGCAGAAGCTACATCGGTAAGGCCTGCCCCACTCACTACATATAGTGGGAGCTTGGTATCGGTGCGTAGTGCTTCCTTGATAATAAAGTCAGTAGCCTCTGACTCAGTAGGGGTATGGGTGTTGGTAAGCCCTACATTGGAGCCTGCCAAAACGGGGAATTTACCTTTCATTCCCATGAGAGTTACTAGCTCTTGGGCATTGCGCTGGGCATTCTGTGCCGTTATAGTGGAGTTGTCAAAGGGGTCATTGGGTTTCAGGTGAGTACCTATCACTGCCCGCACCTCTGCTGAGGGGGATAGTAGCTGGTGTACCAACTGGAAATAACCATCAGGATCGCCTGAAAAATCATTCAGTACAATCACCCGCATACGTGGCTTGATTACCTTCTGTGCATCGCTGTAGTAGTTTTGAGCTACGGCACAACTACCCACTATCAAGAACACAGAAAGGGTAATGAGTTGTTTTATAATTGCTTTCATTATTAAAATTTTGAGTTTTAAGTTATTAGTGGTTAGTTTTCAGTGTCTAACCACTAATAACTAACCACTAACCACTATTGACTAATTTCGTTTGTACTTAGCAGTACGGGCATCCTTGATAACCCCTTTCCAGTTGAGTCCAAAACCAAAATCAT
Source organism: uncultured Capnocytophaga sp. (assembly GCA_915070235.1). Taxonomy (GTDB): domain Bacteria; phylum Bacteroidota; class Bacteroidia; order Flavobacteriales; family Flavobacteriaceae; genus Capnocytophaga. The sequence goes on from CAJZFM010000066.1 coordinate 2,356, forward strand.
ATACATTGCCTTCGCTGTCCTTGTGGCACTCCATATCAAAAGGTACATCCTCAAACTGTTGCTCTACCGTCTTCATGTTGGCAGGCATCTGAGTGGGGAGCAAGGCAGAAGGCTCTACCTTACCAGAGAGAATTTCTAAAAGGGCTTGTTCGGAAGTACCGAAGTTAAGCAAGATACCATCTACCTGTTTTTCAAACTCATGGAATACCATAGGACGAGAGGCGGTGATGGAAACCACCACTGGTTTGCCTTTCATCTTTTCTTTGGTTTCCAAGATGTTGTATAGGTCGGTGATGTTGGAAGCATTGGCCATCTTGCCTTTGTAAGAACGGTCGGTTACCTGTGGAGCAATCACTTTATCCCCTGCGGCTATACTATGTTCGCGGGCATACTCAGCGGTATAGGTGTTGTACTGTAGGGAGATAGGAATATAACCATTCTCTCCTGCCTTGAAAAGTTCGTCGTTATATCCTGGGTGATTTTGGGTAGGGCTCTTAACAAAAACAATAGCAAGATCAGCCTTATTGGGATCATCGGTTACATTGAAGTACTTCTTCACATTCTCTATATTCACAGGGTAAGCTATGTTGCCTTCGGTATATACACCCCACCAGTTGCGTTGAGGTTCGTTATACACTTTAGGAATATAGACGGTTTTCTTCTTGTCAATAGGCAATACCTGTCCTTTATTCTTGAGCATGATGATGGATTTGAGCTGAGCATCGTAACCTGCTTTCATGAACTCAGGATTTCCTACAATCTTAGCACTTTCCTCTGGGTTGAGGTATGGATTTTCAAACAGACCCAAGCGGAAGATATTGCGCAATAGGCGTACAGCCGATTTCTCAAAACGTTCTCTCATATAGGCTTCACCCTGTTCTTTCACCCCTATCTTATAGGCTTCTACCACAGGGGCTACCATGTTGTTACCACCAAATTGGTCTACTCCTGCCTCCAAAGCCTTGTAGTGGAGCTGTGGCAAGTCTAAGTCTTCTACCCCCCAAGGCTTACCAGCAAAGCCCCCTGGTGTGCTTGGTTCCTTGGCAATGATGAGCCAGTCGGTACATACCACCCCGTCAAAGCCGTATTTGTTGCGCAATAGGTCAGTTACTATGTATTTGCTAAAGCCATTACCTACATTCTCATGGTTTTTGGTGTCTTGGTTATAGGAAATAGTGTAGTAAGGCATCACCGCAGAGGCGGATTTGGTCTTGCCATGGAGCTTAAAGGCACCTTCGGTAAAAGGTTTTTGGTGCATTTCGAAGTTTTTACCTGGGTATACAGCATATTTACCATAGGCAAAGTGAGCATCACGACCGCCTTCGCCAGCACCTCCTCCTGGGAAGTGCTTGCTCATGGCATTGACACTCTCGTAGCCCCAACCATCTTTGATTTCGGCCTTACCTGTGGAGGTTTGGAAACCATCTACATAGGCACGTGCCATATCGGTAGTCAGCTCAGGAGACTCGCCAAAGGTGAAGACCATACGATTCCAGCGAGGTTCCGTACCCAAGTCTATCTGAGGAGAAAGGGCAGTGGTAATCCCCATAGCACGGTATTCCTTGGCAGCTATTTCACCAAACTTCTGTACTATGGCAGGATCAAAGGTGGCGGACATAGCCAATCCATCAGGCCAAAGAGAGATACTTCCTCCTGCTCCTGCATTGTATTCGGCCGTTACCAAGGTGGTATGACGTGGGTCGGAAGAGATATTCACTGGAATACCCAGCGGTAGGCTTTCGGTAGTACGCTGTAGGTTGTTGCTCCATATGGCTGCATCCTTAGGAGAGGAAACAGTAGTGATGAGCACGTGGCGTACATGGTCGCGGTCTAAGAAGATTTTTTGCTGGTCGGTAAGGTCGGAAGGTTTGGCACCACTCTCGGCAAAGGCCTTTCCTCCGTAGGTACTCTTGCGGTAACCATCAGGAGGACCTGGTACGGCTTGGTGGTTACTATAAAGCATAAGCCCCGCTATTTCCTCTATGCTCATCTGCTTGGCCAAGTCTTTGGCACGCTCATCTACCGGTAGGCGCCAGTCTTCGTACTTGTCCAACTTGCCGTTTTTGTTTAGGTCTTTGAACTGCTTTCCCCCTACGGTGAGGATCTTCACCCCTGAGGTAGTACTATACCCTAAGATAGCACCTTTTTTCTGGGTAATGTACTTGATGTCAGCCTCTTGCGCTAGGGTACTTACCCCTACGGAGAGACTCAGCGCTAAAAGAATATTTTTTGCTTTCATAAAATGACTAAAATTTAAAATTCGTTATTATTTTACCCTAAGCACTACCCTATGGTAGCGAGTAAGGGGTGGATTACCTTGGTCAGTGGCCTCAAGGACAAAGTGGAGGGTGTCTCCTGCTTTAGCATCGGTGGGGATCGTAACGGTAGCAGTGTCAGTAGTGGCTCCATCTATGGCCACATCTTTTGCGTAGCTACCTACCTTGAATTGATACCATTGTAGCTTGACCTTATTACCATCGGGGTCGCTTACTTTGCACTTGAGCGATACATGCGCCCCTGCTTTTACCTCCATTTCATTAGCTCCACTAATGGCGGGGTCATGGTTGGCTTTCTTATAGTCATCAGTTACCGACCAGGCCATACGAGCGGCAAAGCCATATTGTACGGCAGGGGTAAAGTCGGGCAAACCAATCCTTTGGCGAAGATAAGCGGGTACATCGGCACTCTTTACCTCAGCAGGAATGGCCATCTTAGCACCTGTCCAACCACAGAAAGTAGGGTCTTCATCTCCGCGTAGGCCATTGTCTACGAGGTTCAGATAGCAGAAAGTATCCCCTTCCGAGATGAAAGTACCCTTGGGAAGCAGGGTAGGCATCCATAAGATATATCCTTTTTCCTTGAGCTTGTCCTTACCCAATTCGCTCACCCCGAAAAAGTCAAAGATATCGTCCTTGACCATCTGTTTGCCATCGCCCCATACGCGATAGCGCTCACCAAAGAGGCCTTTGCTGCGTATGTACTCTTGTGTCCATTCGGGAGAATAGAACACCTTGTTTTCTTCTTTGGCTCTCAAGGGGGCGAAGAAAGTCAAATCCACTTGCATACCATTGGGATTTAGCTCAGTTATCTCTGGCCAAAAGGGGTGAATATAGCGGGCATAAGTATCGTCCTGATCCATGGAAAGACATAGGACGACCTTCTTAGAGATACGTTTTTTCAGTGTAGGCCAATTGGGCTGTCCTGAGTAGATTTCCTCTATGGACTTCAGTGCGCGGGCTATGGTGCTAGCCCCTCCCCATGCTTGAATATATAGGGGGCTATCATCTTCATCAAGTATACACTGCTTGATAAGCTCTGAGCCTGGGGTGTCTTTGGAGAAATCTCCGTCAAAGGCGACATTGCCTTCACGGATTTTGGATAATAAGTACTCAGGGGTAGGATACCCAGGGTGATGTACCTTGAGGTTCTCATATACCTTGGCATAGGTCTCCACATTCTCGTGGATAAAGCGTTCTTCGGGCACATAGCGCCAAGAGGTCATGGGCTGGGTCATGCCCACACGCCCATATTCGCGGTTAGGTACATACCAAGTGGTTCCCTTCCCATCACCCTTCCAGTGGAATTGGCTACTGGCATAGATAAGGCCTTCCACCCGAAAGTCGGTACTGTACAATAAGAAGCGTATCAAAGAGTTATTGTCGTCCAGCTCAGGATCGGCAGTGATGATGATACGTGGTTTCTTCTCAGGCGGATTAGAAGCCATGACTGCCTCAACAGAGACAGCCATGGTCATAACCCATAGTAAAAAAATTGCTTTCAGAGATTTCATGTGGTTTCAGATTTGGTTGGAGTTTAAAATCTAAAATTCAATTGTAGTTCAAAGGTAAGCGGACGTATGTAAGAACCTGTAACTAAGCTACCTTCAGCATCTTGTATGTTGTCATAAGGGATTTCTGAATTGGCAATACTGGTGGAGGCTCCTGTCTGGTTGAAGATATTTACCACATTGAAACCAAGGTTTAGGTGCTTGTTGATCTCATACGAAGAGGAGAAGAAGGATTCCCAACGGGGTTCTACAAAGAACTGGTTGGTAGGGCTTACATATTGTTTGCTGAAATAGCGGAAGTTAAGTCCGAAACGGAACTTATTGATGCTATACGAAGGGTCTATTTCCATCAGTACCTTGGAGATACCTGTTACGATATTGTTGTTATAACTGATAGCACGCCCGTTGAACGGATTCGTCCAGCCATAGTTGTTATACTCAGGGTTTTGCAAGGTAAGTAGGTAGTGCAATTGGAAATTATCAAAAGGCTTGAGTACCATATCGGTAGTCCAACCCACAGTTTTGATGTCGTAATGTACAGAAACCACTTCAGAACGGGGGCTGTTGCGGTCGGAGATACTTAGGCGGGTTTGGTAATTGTTACGTGTAAGAGTAGATACCTGTGATACCAAGCTGAGCCATTTGTTGTTATAGTAGATACCTCCTGCTAAGAAAGGTGTTTTAGTCTTAGCAAAATCAGGGGTATAGGCACCTGAGTAGTTTTCCAATTGGCCGTGTTTTTCCTGATAGGTGAAGTTAGCCAATAGGCCAAACTCAGGGGTGAGTTTTACCACCGCGCGTAGGTCTCCGTTGAGGTGATACCAGTCGTGGTTAAAAGTAGTAAAAGGTTGGTTTAGCACTACATTTGCCCCGCGAGGTTGCAAGCTATAATCACCTTCAAGCTTGTGATACTGGAAGTTAGCTCCATAAGAGAGGTCAAGCCAAGGGGTTGCATTCCAGCTGTCGGAGGCATAGGCGGTAATCTTAGTTTCATACCCGCTGTGGTATTCTGCTCCTACGTTGTAGTCAAAGAAGGGGTCGGTAGTGCCATCTCGGCGCAAGATGCGAGGTTGCTTCTCTACAGAGTGAAAGAGGAAAGAACGATCTTGGTGGTAGTTATCTTCCTTGTAGTACTGACCCAATACCCCAAAGCGCCACTGGTGGTTGTCCGTTTTTTTCTCTGCCCATAGGCGGGTCATCCAAGTAGTGGTAGGGGTTTTAGGAGAAAGAATCGCGAGCATACGCTGTACATAATCTCCTGTGTAAGGGGTACCGTCAAGGTAGCTATAACTATCGCTGCCCCTTTTTACAGAGCCTGCTGGTAGTGGAATAAGGGCAGAAGATTCTGCATAGCGAATACGAGTGGAGTGCTTAAAGAACCAATCATTGCCTAAGTTATTCTTACCAAAGAGGTCAAAGGTATGGGAGAAAGACCAAAGTGGGGAATCATTGCCTGTATAATTAGCGCGATAAGGCTCACCTGTAAGGGCATTCTTGAGGACGATATACCCATCGCTGATCATATACGAGTCGGTACCGATGCCTATGCCATTGTATTCGCTTACCTTACCGTCGGTATGATAAATAAAAGGGGCGTAATGATTTATCATTCTTGAACGAGCAAACTTATAACCGAAGTTAATATCGCTTTTCTCATCAAACTTGTAAGTCAGTACGCCTCTGAATATTTGAGTATCATCAATAAGTCGGGAACCTTTGTGCTTGGCCTCTCCTGGGTCGCCAGTAACCAATGCTCCTATAGCATAGTGCCAATGGCTTTGTCCAAAACGGCCGTTGAGATTCACATCGCCTAAGTAATAACCATGGTGGTTACCCTTGAGCATACCCTCTATCTGGGTCTTGTCGCCGCCTGTCTTGGTATAGGTATTGACTGCATAGCCGAAGTCCCCAATGGTAAGAGTGGATTCGCCTACCGAGATAAGCCCACGCATATTCAAGCTCTGTGAGGGGCGCCAAGTACGTGAAGGCAACTCAGGCCAAAAATAATACACCACAGGGAGGTCATTCTCCAATACGGTAATACCTCCTACAGAAGAAGGCAGTCCAATATTTACTTCGCGAGGCCCTGAGTTGGAGGAAGCATTGAGCATTACATTACGGTTTTCCTCGGTATCAGGTGTCTTTTGTTTGGTAGAGAGACTGTCTTTCTCTTGTGCCATAATTGGTATAGAGAGCAAAGAAAGGAGTAAAAAATAATTACGTTTCATACATTAAAAATTTTATTTTATTTGACCCCAAAAGTACAACATTTTTTTGTAATAAAAGAAAAATATACAAAAAAAATTTGTATAAAAAGGAGTTATATGTACGAAATTAGTGACAAATTACTAGTGACAAGTGACAAATTCTACCGTGATATATCAGTTGTTAGTCATTTGTCATTTGTCACTTGTCATTATTTCCCTATCTTTGCACTCAAAACAAATCATATTATGCAAACAAATCAAGCTACGTCCCGCAGCCTTGCAAAAGCGTTTGGGAAAGGGGCTTTTATTGGGCTTATTGGGGCTTTTGTCAAGTGGGGTTGGGAAGTGCCCTTTCCTCCACGCGATCCGAATGTAGGCTTTCCTTACGAGGGAATGACAGGTGCTGTGGTTCATAATGGTGTCTTACAGAGGGTCACCCCTCCACAGGTATTCTTGGAACAATTGGGACTGCCCCACGACTGGACTTATATTTTCTCAGGAGTGGAGTTGCCGCTCTCTATCTTTATCGTACATATCCTCTTCTCGGTAGTCTTTGGAGTGATCTATTGTGTGGGAAGTGTGTATCTGCCTATGATACGTATGTGGTATGGGGCAGTCTTTGCTGTGGTCTCCAACGTGCTGGCACATGTAGTGGTCATGCCGCTTATAGGACTGGTACCGCCCCTGTCTGAAATACCCTTTGATGAGAACCTCTCCGAGATGCTCGGCCATATCTTCTGGGTATTTGTTATGGAAATGGTACTACGTGGAATGGAGAAAAGTGAAAAACAAATAGTGAATAGTGAAAAGTAATTG
>CAJZFM010000067.1 GCA_915070235.1 uncultured Capnocytophaga sp.
ATAGAAAATCTGTGAAATCCGTGAAAATCTGTGGGAGCTTTCGTTATATCGAACTTACATTAAACTAATATCACCCCCTGCTGCCGCGAGTCACATACTCGCTTCCAAGTATTCAGCGACTTTAGCTCATGCCTATCAAAAAAAGAGCTTGTAGCTCATAACCAAATCACCAAATCAAAAGATGACAAGTATAAATATCCAAAACCTCAGCAAGGCCTACGGTGATACTAAGGCCGTACAGCACCTTTCCTTAGAAGTCAAGAAAGGGGAGCTTTTCGGGCTGATTGGCCCTGATGGGGCAGGCAAAACCACGGTCTTCCGTATGCTCACCACGCTCCTGCTACCCGACGAAGGAAGCGCCACGCTGGAGGGGCTTGATATTGTAAAGGATTACAAAGAAATCCGCAAGATCGTAGGCTATATGCCGGGGCGATTCTCCCTCTACCAAGACCTTAGCGTGGAGGAAAACCTCAATTTCTTCGCTACTGTCTTTGGCACCACCATTGCCGAGAATTACGACCTTATCAAGGATATTTATGAGCAGATAAAGCCCTTTAGTGCGCGTCGTGCGGGCAAACTCTCTGGGGGAATGAAACAGAAGTTAGCCCTCTGTTGTGCGCTCATTCACAAGCCTAAAGTCCTTTTGTTAGACGAGCCTACCACAGGGGTAGATGTGGTCTCTCGTAAAGAGTTCTGGCAGATGCTCGCCAAACTGAAAGCGCAGGGTATCAGTATACTGGTTTCCACCCCTTATATGGACGAGGCCAGCCTGTGCGACCGTATTGCCCTTATACAAAGCGGTAAAATTCTCTCCACCAGTACCCCCCAGCAGATCGTCAGTAACTTTGGTCAAACCCTCTATGCGGCAAGCACCCCTGATATTTACACATTGCTCCAGCATCTGCGTACTTGCCCCGAAATAGATAGCTGTTATCCCTTTGGTGAATACTTACATATCACCTTAAAGCAAGCAACAGATCCGCTCCAATTAGAGCAACAACTGAAAACCACCTTTCCACACCTTGAGTGGAAAATGATTACCCCCACCATTGAGGATAGTTTTATACGATTAATGGAACAACCTTAACTCAAAACTCAAAATTGTGAACGCAATAGAATGTACCCACTTAACAAAGCAATTCGGCGATTTCAAAGCCGTCAATGACATCTCTCTATCGGTGAGGAAAGGCGAAATCTTCGGCTTTCTCGGCGCCAATGGCGCGGGGAAGACCACCGCCATACGTATCTTCTGTGGGCTTTCCTACCCCACTTCGGGAGAAGCACGTGTAGCTGGCTTTGATGTGTATCGGCAGCAAGAGCAGATCAAAAAGCACATTGGCTATATGAGCCAAAAGTTTTCGTTGTATGACAACCTCACCGTGCAGGAAAACATTACCTTCTACGGGGGCGTATATGGACTGAGCCGCAAGCAGATCAAGCCCCGCCGAGAACAACTCATCGAGACCCTCGGTCTTGAGCAGGAAGCCAACAAACTTGTAGGATCATTACCACTGGGATGGAAACAGAAATTGGCCTTCTCAGTAGCTATCTTTCACCGCCCTGAAATAGTCTTCTTGGACGAGCCTACAGGGGGTGTAGATCCTATAACCCGACGTCAGTTCTGGGATATGATATATGAGGCCTCCGCACAGGGCATCACCGTATTCGTCACCACCCACTATATGGACGAAGCCGAGTACTGCCACCGCATCAGCATCATGGTAGATGGCAGGGTAGAGGCCATGGATAGTCCGACTCAACTCAAAAAACAATTCAACACCCATTCCATGGATGAGGTCTTCTATGCCCTTGCCCGCAATGCCAAACGTAGTGAATAACCATGAAACAACTCATAGCCTTTATCCGCAAGGAATTCTATCATGTATTCCGTGACCGCCGTACGCTACTGATCCTCTTTGGGATTCCTATAGCGCAGATTGTCCTTTTCGGCCAAGCTCTCAGCAGCGAGGTGAAGAATATCGGTATTGCTGTCCTTGACCAAGCACACAACACCTATACCGATGCTCTTACGCAACGCTTGCAGGCAAGTACATATTTCAAAGTGAAAGACCCACTACTGAGTTACAAAGAGGTAGAAGACCAATTCAGGCGTGGAACTATAAAAGCAGCCCTTATATTCCCCCCTGATTTCGGTCGTGATCTCTATACACCCAAAGGCACCACCCTACAACTCATCACCGATGGTAGCGACCCCAATACCGCCAAAACGGTAGAGAACTACCTCTCTGCTATGGTGTCCAGCTACCAGCAAGAACTGAACCCTACCCTGCGGCTACCTTACCAGATAACGGTAGAAAACCGTATGTTGTACAACCTAGAGCAAAATGGCTCTATGAACTTTGTCCCAGGGGTGATTGCGCTCGTTTTTATGATTGTCAGCACCGCCTTGACCTCCGTAGCAGTCGTTCGCGAAAAGGAGTTAGGCACTATGGAGATCCTTCTGGTATCGCCTTTCAATCCCTTGAAAATACTCGTAGCCAAAGCCGTCCCCTACCTTATTCTCTCGCTGATCAACTTTACCGTGATTCTCCTGCTCTCGGTCTATATGCTCGATGTCCCGATACGGGGTAATCTGCTGTTACTTTATGCGGAAAGTACCTTGTTCATCATCATCTGTTTGTCCTTGGGGCTACTGATTTCCACCAGTACTTCCTCACAACAAACCGCCATGCTCATCGCCATGATGGGAATGATGTTGCCTACAGCTTTCTTTACAGGCTTTATGTTCCCCATAGAGAACATGCCACTTGTCTTTCAGGGTATATCCAAGATTTTCCCCTCAAGCTATTACTATAGCATTGTAAAGAAAGTCATGCTCAAGGGGTTGGATTTCAGTTATATATGGAAAGAAACCTTAGTGCTCATCACTATGGCTGTGGTGTTTTTAAGCCTTGCCATGAAGAAGTTTAAAATACGATTGGAATAAAAAAGTGGTTAGAATCAACCCTTTAATCACTAATCACTAACAACTGACAACTAATGAAAACCTTATCATTCATACTCCAAAAAGAATTCAAACAGATATTCCGAGATAAGACCATCTTGGCAATGATGTTTGTTGCCCCTATGATGCAGCTGATTATACTGCCTTTGGTGGCCAATTTTGATGTAAAGAACATCAACCTCGTCTATGTGGATCACGACCAAAGTCCTTATTCCCAGCAGCTAATACAGAAGATTACCTCCTCTGGGTACTTTCGCCTTGTAGATGCTCCTTTCTCTTACAAAGAGGGGCTTGCCCTAATAGAAGACGGTAAGGCTGATGTCGTTTTGGAAGTACCAGACGGCTTTGAGCGTAACTTGGTACGTGAAGGAAAACAAGCGCTCGGTCTTTCTATTGATGCCATCAACGGCAGTAAGTCGTCCTTAGGGGGCGCCTATTTACTCTCGGTAATACGTGAGTTCAACGCTGAGTTGGACGTAAATATAAAGGCTCCCCAACGCATAGGTACTGTAGCCAAGCTCAATGTGGCTACGACTCATTGGTACAATCCGCATCTGCAATATACACGCTATATCGTCCCAGGGATTCTGGCGATCTTACTGACTATTATCGGGGGATTTCTCTCTGCGCTCAATGTGGTAAGAGAAAAGGAAATCGGCACCATTGAGCAAATCAATGTAACCCCTATCAAGAAGTGGCAATTTATACTTGGTAAGCTCATACCTTTTTTGGTCGTAGGTTTAATCCTCTTTACTTTGGGGCTTACAGTGATGTATGTAGTATATGGCATCTTCCCCGCAGGCAGTTTGCTTACCTTATATGTCTTTGCTGCTATGTATCTCATTGCGATTCTGGGCTTTGGGCTTTTGGTTTCCACCTATGCCGATTCGCAGTTACAAGCCATGTTCATAGCCTACTTCTTTATCATGATTTTCCTTCTCATGAGTGGTTTCTTAACAAGTGTAGATAGCATGCCCACATGGAGCAGAGAGGTAAGCAATGCCATTCCTATAACCCATTTTGTCAATGCTATCCGCTTAATTGTGCTCAAGGGTAGTAGTTTTTTGCAGCTCAGCACAGAGTTTCTGTACCTTGTAGGCTTTGCCGTACTACTGAATAGCTGGGCTGTTTGGAATTATAGAAAAACAAGTTAGAAGTAGGGGCGAATAGCAATTCGCCTAATTGTAAGCGGAAGGATAGCAACCATATTTGTCACTTGTCACTAATCTTGATTCCTTTAATACCATATCTCACTCCCAAGTTCATATCCATTTTCTTAAAAGTTCTATCCTTGAATTTGTAGCCACCACTGAGATTCCCTCCAAGGATAAAGTGTCCATCACCTGATCCCTCTACAGTACGAAGCCCTACCCAGATACGTCCTTTGGGAAGTACCACTTGTAGCTCTTGAATGATTTTTTGCTTTTGATTATTCTGAGGGATACTAAGGTATATGGGCTTCTCCACAAGCGGTGTAAGCGTACCATCGTCCTCTATCTTAAGGATTTGCAAGCGCAGTACAAGGTTAGGCATGGTATTCTCCAAGACGGGCAGCTCAAATTCCTTGGCCAAATAGGTGTCTTTCAGTTCTATGATGTTACCCATTTCTACCTCACTGAGTACGTTTTGACCAGCATAATACATCTCACCTACATAAGTGCCTTTACCCTTGATAGTTTGTAGTTTAGGCTTCTTTTGGCTTACCGTGAAGGACGGTAATTCAAAGACATGTTCTACAAGGACAACCTTCGGATCTCGCTGTAAGTCTTTGACCGCAAAGGCTCTTCGGTAATAATTCAGATGAGAAAAGTAGATACTATCTTTTGGGGCAACTCCTGTAAGGTCTATTTGGTACTGCCCTTTGCTATTACTGACGGTACCTTTCCCTTTGCCCACTACCCCTATATTTACATAGGGAACACTTAAGCCCAAGCTATCTGTTATACGTCCAGAGAGCACCTCCTGTGCCCCAGCAACTAAGGGAAAACATAAAAGAAAAATAAGTTTTTTCATATAAAAATCGGTTTTTGAAAATCAATAGGCAAAGATAGTAAAAAAATTGTTGTCATTTATCATTTTTTGATTATCTTTGTACCTGTATAATTCATAACCATGGAAACCTTACAAAGGTGCATCACTGACATTAAGCAAATACTCCTTCAAGCACAACAAAAGGCCTACCAAGCCACTGCTTTTGCAATAATTGAAGGATTTTGGAGGATAGGAAGGCGTATTGTGGAAGAGGAACAGCAAGGGAGTATCCATGCTAACTATGGGGAGCAAGTGATCTCACAACTCTCAAAAGAATTAGGAAAAGGGTTTAGCGAAAGAACACTACGAGATTATCGTAGATTTTATCTTCTTTTTCCTGATCAAGATAATTTGGCACACATGTGTGCCAAATTGACGTGGTCTCATATTCGCTTGATAATGAGAGTAGAAAGCAATACAGAAGAACTTATTGCTGAAATAGAACGTGAAAAACAGATTTTAAGACTTTAAAGACAGAAACACAATGGCAGTGAATACAAACCTAAAACTCAAAACCTTATGAAACGATTCTTACTTGGCTTAGTCCTTATTCTCGTTGCTTCTTGTTCTAAGAAGCCAGCCTCTTTGGCACTGATCCCCAGCGATGCCGCTTGGGTAGTCTCTATTGACTTTAAGTCGCTTTACCAAAAAGCGGATATTGGCTCCTCTGAGAACTCTGCGGAGTTCAAGCAGTGGGTTGATAGCCTTTCCATAACGGATAAGCAACGCGATTTCCTCCGTGAGCTGCTCCGTAACCCAAGAAATTCAGGGGTGCGTTTTCGCGAGCCTATCTATTTCTTCCAGTATGGGCAACAAGGGGGCAATGGCATGGAAAACTATATTGGGATGGCCTGCTCTCTCTCCGATAAGGAGAAGTTTGAGAAGACCCTTAACCAACTTTTTGCCCTGACTGACAAGAAAAATACCCTTACCGAGGAAAGTGGCTATAAGCTACTGAACATGGCCGAAGGCAAATATACACTGAGCTGGGACAGCGACAAAGTGCTTTTTCTGGGAGTAGGCGGCACTGATGAAGAACCCGCTTCAGAACTACAAATCCCCTTGAAAGCCAAGCAACTCCGCTCCTTAGAGGCTAAAAAGCAGATTACCTCCCTTGACGGCTTTGCCGATTTCCTTTCGGATCAGAAGGATATCAGTGTATGGGTCAACATAACAGACGCTTATGAGACTTTGGATAAGCGAGTACCCTCCGCCTCAGCGCTTTCTCCTTCGTTGTTCAACCTACAACAGGGAAGCTATCTCTATGCTACCTTGGAATTCGAGAAAGAGGAGATTATCCTCTCGGCTCGTACCCTATATAACGAAAAGTACCAAAAGCTATTAGACAAACATCGTATAGGAGATGCTTCCTTTAACAAAAAGCTCCTCAAACACTTCCCTGAGAAAATGCCTATGGCCTTCACAGGAGCGGTCAATATCAAGCACTACTACGAGTTCCTTAAAGAAGCAGAACCAGAACTCGTCAAAGAAGACGATATCAAGCAGTGGCTCGCCAATAAAGACCTCCAGTTAGACAACCTTTTGAACCTTTTCGGAGGGAGTTTCGTGGTGGCCTTGGAGGACTTTGAGACTGGTATGAGTATTCCTATACCTGTGGTAGGAGCCAGCTTTGATGTCAATGACAAAAAAATCTTAGATAAGATAGTAGCTGAAGAAGGAAGTTTTACCAAGGAAGGAGATCGTTATAGCCTGACTTTCTTCTTTGTAAGTATCCATTTTGCTTATAATGACAAGGCCTTTTTCATAAGCAACTCCTCCGATGAGGTAGATGCTTTTATCGCTGGAAAACACAAAGATAACGCCTATAGTAGTTCCTTGGCTTCTCAGGCGGGCAAGAATACCTTCTATGGCTTTTTCAATCTGAACTTGGACGATTATCCTACTATAATCAGGATGGCGATCAAGTCCGATAGGAGTACCCGTAACGATGCTTCTCTCCAGTGGCTTATAGACCATTCCAAGGACTTGGAAGTCAAGGCCAATGCCAAGGAAAACACCGCCTCCCTTATCTATCATATGAAGAATGTAGAACGTAATAGTCTCTATAGCTTCCTTAAGTTTGCCAAGCAGGTCAATGCAAGCAAGACCACCAAAGGAAATAACGAAAAAGAGGACGAAGCCTACCAGGATGATGAACCCTACGAAGAAGAAGCCTATGGAGAAGATGAGGTAATTGAAGAAGGCGGAACAACTGAAAAAGGCGAAAAATAAAGATAATGGAAATCAGCTTACATCAGCTAAGACCAAGTTATATGGAACAGACGGAGCTAACTCCCTCGGATATTTATCTGAGGGAGCTGGTCGTCTTTGCCCCAGCCAAGCGCTATCTTGTCCGTGCCCAGTCGGGTAGGGGAAAGACCTCCCTGCTAAGTTTCCTCTATGGGGAGCGCGATAGCTACGAGGGTTCTATTACCTATGATGGGGTAGCCCGACCCAAAGACCTCTTTGCCTATCGCCGCCATAGGCTGAGCTACCTATTCCAAGACCTACGCCTCTTTCCCTCACTGACAGCCAAGGAGAATATACTGCTCAAGAACCGACTGACAGGCTATTTCTCCCCCCAGCAGATCAGCGAACTACTTGTGCGAGTGGGGCTTGCCCATAAGCAGGATACCCCTGTGGCTACCCTCTCCTTAGGACAACGCCAACGTGTCGCCTTCCTGCGTGCCTTAGCCCAACCCTTTGAGGTGCTCCTCTTGGACGAGCCTTTTAGCCATTTGGACGAGGCCAATACCCATGTGCTCTGTGAGATCTTAGACGAAGAACTCTCCCAGAGAGAGGCTACACTGCTGATGACAGCCTTGGAGACCAACACTTTGCTAAATTATGACCAAGTCCTACAGCTCTAAAATCCTGATGTATGCTCTATAAGCTCCAACGAAAGACACTCCCCAAAGCCCAGCTCCTTGGCTACAGTTTTGCCTTGATGGTGGCCGTAACCCTATTAGGGGGTATTTGGCAACTCTATAAGGATGTAAAACCCTTGTTAGAGGAGCAAACGGATATATTTTCAAGTAACTATGCAGTAGTGAGCAAGCCCATTTCGGCAGTAGGCTCGCTTGAGAAGGAAAGCATCTACTTCACTCCCCAAGAACAAGAGGCCTTGCGAAAAGAGTCCTTTGTCAAGAGTATGGCGCCCTTTTCGGTGGCTACCTTTAAGATCATGGCCTATACACATCAGGGCGAGGGCGAATTGCCATTATTTGCTACCGACCTTTTCTTTGAGAGTATTCCCGATAAGTATATTGATGTTCAGAGCGACCAATGGCAGTGGAGTCCCTCCCGATCCTTTGTACCTATCATCATTCCAGAAAACTATCTTTCTCTCTATAACTTTGGCTTTGCCGAAAGCCAAGGACTACCTGTGCTCTCCAAGGGGCTTATTGACAAGCTCACCTTCGGCCTACGCCTCTCTGGCAATGGTAAGGAAGCGGTATTCTCCAGCCGTATTATGGGCTTCTCTGCCAAAATCAACTCCATTCTCGTCCCAGAAGACTTCCTCGCTTGGGCAAACCAGACTTATGGAGCACCCACCTCACGTGTCTCTCGCCTTTTGGTGGAGTTTCATGACCCCTCACAGCAAGAGATATTGACCTACTTCAAGGCGCATAATTATACCATAAGCAAGGACGAGCTGGAACTGAGCAAGATGCGCTTTTTCTTCTCTTCTGCCCTTTGGACGGTAGTAGGGATTGCCTTACTGATATTGTTATTATCCGTAGCGGTGGTTGTCCTTAGCCTGCATCTGGTCTTGCAGCGCAACAGGGAGCAAATCCGCTCGCTGCTTTCCATTGGCTACACACCTGGGCAGATAGCCCGTTACTATCAGTGGGTTGTCTGTCTCTTTACACTGGGGGCTATCATCGCCGCCTTAGTGCTCTGCTACCTGCTGCGTAACCTCTATATGGCCAAGCTCTCTCAGCTCTTCCCCGTCTCCCCTACCAACTTTACCCTGCCCTTAGCCGCTTTTGCTTTGGCCGTAGTGTTATGTGTCCTCTATAGCGTGATACTTGTTAGGGGGGTGAAAAATGAAAAGTAATCATCAGTTGTTGATTATCGGTTAACGCTTTGTTAATAATATTAAAATCTTAAAAGAAATACCTTACTTTTGTAACTTCCTATAAGGCTGCATTATGAGAAGTAATTT
>CAJZFM010000068.1 GCA_915070235.1 uncultured Capnocytophaga sp.
ATTAGCCGAGCGTGTAGAGCTTATCACCTTAGAAGAAACAGGATTTGAGTTGGTTTGCTCACCTCTCTATTATGGATACTGCTAAAGCCCAAACCGAATGGAAAGAACCTGTAAGTGAAAAAGAATATACTCAATTAACAAAATAAAAATTACAAATGAAAAACATCCAATTAAACAACGGGGTACAAATGCCCTTATTGGGGTATGGTGTATTCCAAGTAGATCCCAAAGAATGTGAGCGTTGCGTAAGTGATGCTATTTCGGTAGGTTACCGAATGATTGACACGGCTCAAATCTATAAAAATGAAGAGGGTGTAGGTAATGCTATTAAGAAAAGCGGTATCCCC
Organism: uncultured Capnocytophaga sp.; assembly: GCA_915070235.1. Taxonomy (GTDB): domain Bacteria; phylum Bacteroidota; class Bacteroidia; order Flavobacteriales; family Flavobacteriaceae; genus Capnocytophaga. The sequence goes on from CAJZFM010000068.1 coordinate 348, forward strand.
CGCAAAGAGTTTTTTATCGTGACCAAAGTGTGGGTAAGCAATGCAGGCTATGAAAAGGCAAAAGCCTCTATCGAGACCTCTTTGCGCAAACTACAAACGGACTATATAGACCTCTTGCTCATTCATCAGCCTTTTGGTGATTATTACGGCTCTTATCGCGCTATGGAAGAAGCCTACAAAGAGGGGAAAGTGCGCGCTATTGGGGTGAGCAACTTCTATGCGGACAGATACCTTGATTTGGCATACCACTGCGAGATAAAACCTGCGGTAAACCAAATGGAAACACACGTATTCTACCAACAGCAAGACCTCCAAGAGCTAATGCAGAAATACGATACCAAGCTAATGTCGTGGGGACCTTTTGCCGAAGGTAAAAACGATTTCTTTGCCAATCCTACGCTCAATGCCATTGGTGAAAAGTATCACAAAAGTGCTGCCCAAGTAGCCTTGCGCTACCTATTACAACGCGATATTATTTGTATTCCTAAATCGGTGCGCAAAGAGCGTATGGAACAGAACTTCAATGTATTTGACTTCCAACTATCCCAAGAGGATATGGCAAAAATTCAAGCTCTTGATACCAAGCAACCGCTCTTCTCTTCTCGCCGAGATCCTGCTTTTGTAGAGATGATACTACAATATGGTAATTAGGTCGTAGCACGACAAGCAATAAATAAAAATCCTTGTGTGGTAATACCATACAAGGATTTTTTAATAAAACATCTAACTTGCATCTATTTGCTAAATTCTACTTCAGCATTTAGTTTAGTTATCTTTTCTTGCAATTTAGTGATGTCTTTTTGCAATTTCTCAATACGGCGATTACTTTTGGCTAATTGCTTATTAGCTTTACTAGCTTTGCGCAAAGCCTTTTCAGCTTTGTTCGCTTTTTTAGCACTTGCTGAAGCCGAACTCGCATCACTAAAAGCATCCGTACGATCAGTAGCTTCTTCATTAGCTTGTGCAGCCTCAGTTTGCAACGACTGATTATTGGTTTGCTCTTGAGTGAGTTTCATTTGCAATTCGTTGAGCTCGGTATTGAGTTTCAAGGCTTGTTGTTGTTTTTCCAAGCGTTTCATCTCTGGTGATTTAGCTGTACCACAACCCGCTAACATAAAGGAAGCTAACACTCCCATTAAAAGTACTTTTTTCATGATTATATTATTAATATTTTAATGCCGCAAAGGTAATACATAATTGCCTAATATGCAAATTCGCTAATTATCAAATTATCACTACCTTTGCATTTAGAATAACTTAAAAACAATACAATATTATGAGAAAAACTTTTATTATTTTATGCATTTGGAGCATCATTGTAGACTCCTCTCAAGAACAAAAAGAAGAGGACACCCCTTCCAAAGAAAAAGAGGAATGGGAATTAGTTTGGGAAGACGATTTCAACCGCGACCTTCTCCTCTCACCGAGATCCTGCTTTTGTGGAGATGATATGCCAATTAACAGTTTAGGACATAGCACAATAGAGAATAACTAAAAATCCCCGTGAGACATGATAACTCATGGGGATTTTTAATTGGCTTATGACAAATCTGCTAATTAACGAATTATTTTAGAATTATTCCAAATAAATTTATTATCTTTGCCCCCGTTTAGAAATTGGATATAGGCTATATGATGTATTTCTCTTTCAGAAGTTTTTGGTTTTGTGTGTTTTACCTCTGTGTAGGGGTGCTTTATGCCCAGCAAGTTTCCACTGTAAAAGGGCGTATCACCGCAGGCAAAGAGCCTGTAGTGGGGGCAGTAGTGCAGCTTAAGGAACTCAAAAAGTATGCAGTGGCCGATGCTCAAGGGAGTTTTTCCCTATCGGTACCTTATAGAGAAGCACCTTATACGTTCTCTATAGAGTCCATGGGCTATAAGACACAAGAGCAAACCCTTACCGTGGCACAGCCTGTGGTGGTGCTCAATGTGGCTATGGAGGAAGAAATTACTGCTCTTACAGGCATTACGGTGGAGGCAATCACCCCCATCAAGCAGGTAGAGAAGAGTGCCTATAATGTAGCTGCTATAGATGCCTCCAAGCTCACCCACCTCAATAGCAATGCCGCCGATATGCTTGCCAAAGCCTCTGGGGTAAAGGTACGCGAAACGGGTGGCGTGGGAGCTGAGAGCCAAATTAACCTCAATGGTTTTACAGGTCAGCATGTACGTACTTTTGTAGATGGGGTGCCTATCAGTAGGGCTTCTTCTTTCCAAATAGGCAATATCCCTACTGAACTAATTGACCGTATTGAAATCTATAAGGGGGTAGTGCCTGTTACCTTTGGTTCTGATGCCTTGGGAGGGGCGGTGAATATCGTTACTAAGCGCAGCAATGCTCAGTATGCCAACCTAAGTTACACCTTTGGTTCTTTCAATACCCATAAGAGCACGCTCAATGTAGGGACACCACTGACCGATAATATAGGGATAGAACTCAATGCTTATCAGAACTATTCCGATAATAGCTATAGGGTGCTTACCCATTACTTAGATTTGGCCAAGGGGATTTATTCCAAGGATAGGCAGTGGTTCAAGCGTTTCCATGACCGTTATCACAATGAGGTGATCATCGGAAAGGTGAATATTTTCAAAGAGCCTTGGGCGGATAAGCTCTCTTTCTCCTTGAACTATAACCAAGAGTACAAACAGATACAGAATGCCAATCTCATGCAGATTGTCTTTGGGGGTAAGTACCAAACCTCCTATACCTATAGTACAGGGATAGAGTACGAAAAGAAAAACTTGTTGGAGGGGCTGAGCCTTTCTGTTACAGGACGTTACGACCTAACAACCACCAATGTTGTAGATGAGGAAAATCGTATGTATAGTTGGGATGGCTCCTACAGAATCAAGCCTACGATGGGAGAGGCTATGTATCAGAATACCGTCTTTGAAGGCAAGACAGCCTATGTGGCGGCACACTTGGATTATTGGCTAAGCGAAAAGCACTTCTTGCAGCTTACCCATACCTTTAGCCACTATTATAGAATAACCAAGAGCCAGCTTTTTACACCTTTCTCTTCTGATGCTGATTTTATGGATCGCATCAACCAGAAGAATATCACAGGCCTCTCGTACAAATATGTGCCGAATGACCAGTGGACGGTCTTAGCCTTCGGCAAATATTATGCAGCTAAAGTAACAGGCCCTGCGGTGGTGAGTGGCCATGGCTATTTGTCTGTTTATGAAAATCATACCGAGCGTACCGATGCTTTAGGGGCAGGGATAGGCTCTTCCTATGAGTTCTCTAAGGAACTACTGGCCAAGCTCTCTTATGAAAAAAGTTACCGCTTGCCCAACGACCGAGAGCTTTTCGGAGATGGTGACTTGGAGATAGGAGCCAACCAGTTGCGCCCCGAGCAGAGCAATAATCTCAACGTGAATCTCTCTTGGCAACCCGAGACTAATGGACATGCCTTCTTGGCAGAAGGAGGCTTTGCCCTGCGCTATATTCAGGACTATATCATTCGCAATGTAGCCAGCACAGGGGCAGCCACCAGCAAGAACCATGGCAAGGTACTCACATTGGGCGGTGATTTCACCCTGCGCTATTTCTATCAGAAAACCTTTTCTGTAGGGGGAAATCTCTCTTATATGGATATGCGTAACCGCGAGCGCAAAAATATCAACGGAGCCAATTCGCTAACCTATGGGGATCGGGTGCCCAATATGCCTTACCTCTTTGGTAATGCCGATGCCTCTTATACCTTTGCAAGCCTTATCACTCAGGACGATGGGCTTACCTTGGGCTACAACTTGGCTTATACGCATGAGTTTTTCCTCTCTTGGCAGAGCGAGGGGGCGAAAATCACCGTACCCACCCAGCTCTCCCACGATCTAAGCCTTACCTATACAGCGCCGAGGAATAAGTACACCCTCTCGACCGAGGTCAAGAACTTTACCGATGCACTGTTATATGACAACTATAGTTTGCAAAAAGCAGGCAGAGCCTTTTATGTAAAATTAGGGTATAGGTTTTAGTACTAACCACTAACCACTCAAAACTGAAAATTCAAAACTATTTATATTATGTATATTAATTTTCAAACTATTAGAAAAATGTTGTTCCTTGGACTTGTAGGAGCAACTACATTGGTGTCATGCTCTAAAGAAGACTCCAACGAGGATTCAGGAGCTAACCGTTTCTTTATTGATGCAGGAGGAGCCGAAAACAAAGCCCGTTATATGCTTCTTGCAGACGATGTAACCAAAGGAGAAATACCTTTGACCTCCAACAGATTAGAATTTAAAGAGGCCAATGGATATTTTTGGTTATTCAATAAAAATATAGCCGCAGGTCTCTCCTACGGATTTAAAGGAGCAGGTATAGGACTTTCTTATACTCGTGATGGAAAAGGAGAAGTAAGGTCTATCAATGAATTTAGTATAGTTGAACGTGCCACTACCTTTGGATTCTTTGATAACTACTATATAACAGCTGTGGGTGGACAAACTTTTGCTGATGGTTCTGGAAAGGATGGAGCTGCTTTTATTTTCCGTAATACTAGTGATTTTGCTAAAGATGAAGTACTTAGTAAGACCATCCATACCAAAAAACTCATACCTGAGATGAATGATACAGAGATCGTATCCTTTGCTGGTATATTAGACAATGGCAACGGAGAGTTCCTCACAGGTATGATCGTTTCTGACTACAAAGATGTAAAACAAGGACAAGGTTCTAGTACGGGAGTAATCCACAATCCTGATGTAGTTTATGTAGGAGTGTTTGACAAGGATTTGAACCTTAAGCGCTACTACAAGAGTGATAAGCTCGGCTATTCAGCGGGCCGCTTTAAGAGCCAATACCTCTTAGAAATGGGTAAGACTGATAATGGTAACACCTATGTCTTCTCTGGAGGTATTAACCAAAGAGAAGGTTCTACTAGAAAAGCAGGAGCCTTGCTTATCAAACCAGGGGCTGCCGAGTTTGACCCTAACTATTTCTTTGATATTGCGGCTATTTCAGGTGATGGTATCTTCCGCCGTGTATGGCATATCTCAGGTAACAAGTTTTTCTTAGAGTTCTTTAATGATGCTACAAAAGCGGATCTCCGCTCATTGGATTCTCATCGTTATGCTATTGTAGATGTAGAAGCTAAGACACTCAATTGGGTGTCTGGCCTTCCTGAACCTACCAAGTTTACTAATATCGTTACCAATACTATTACCCCTGCAATCTATGGAGGTAAGGTATATCTGCCAGTGAACGAACAAGGTACCGATCCTGCTATCTATGTTATAGACCCTGCAACCAATGCCGCTACTAAGGGCTTAGTAGTAAAAGGTGCCACTGTAATCAATGCTATAGGACGTTTTGAATAATATGAAACACATCATCTGTCTATTTTTCCTATCCGTGTGTAGCACTTGGGCACAGACAGCTATTTGTATAGGGGAGCGTTTTACGCTCCCTTCTACCATTATGGGAGGGGAGCGCACCATAGACCTCTACCTACCCCCTTCCTATAATGATAGCTCCCTTACTCCCACGGATTACCCTGTGGTCTATCTGCTTGATGCGCAAACCAACTTCAATTATTTCACTACCCTTATGGAGAAACTCACCCAAGGGATACCCAACATACCTGAAATGATTGTTGTAGGAATAGAAAGCACTGAGCGAGATAATGATTTTACTACAGAGAATGATCACTTTTGGAAGTTTGTCCGCGAGGAGCTTAAGCCCTTAGTGGAGGGCAAATATCGCTGTAAGGATTTTCGTATAGCAGTAGGGCACTCCCTCGGAGGACTCTCGGTGGTGGATGCTCTGATAAAGCATACTGACTTGTTCAATGCCTATATCGCTCATGATCCCAGCCTATGGTGGGGAGAGGGTTATGGCATCAAGCTCTTTGAGCAAAGCAAAGGGAAGGATTTCCAAAATCGCTTGCTCTATATCACCCATACGGGCTATAAGATACGCCATAATGGTCGTAGTGGGCATGTGGCTACCTTTGACAAGCTCAAGGCAATGCTTACAGCCAATGCTTTCCCTAATCTACAATGGAAGATTTCAGAGTACTCCAAGGAGAACCATGGTACTATACAGCTCATTGGTAATATAGATATGTTCCGCACGCTCTTTGCCGAGATGTTTATTGACCGCAATGATATAGAGGAAAACCCACAAGTAATAACCGAGCGATATAGAGCTCTTTCCCAAAGACTACATTATACTTTTACCCCTTCAGAACCTTATCTGAAGAATACAATAAAGTGGTTACAGCGCAATGGAAAACAAACCCAAGCCAAAGAAGTGGAGGCATTGTTAATAAATTTCAAAGAAAAAAATAAATAACAAGCAAAAATATGTATATCGTTGATTATCAATAAGATAACGCTTATTTTTGGTAAGGAATATATATAATTATGGTATAAATAAGAGGGCGGTTGATAAGTTTTTATAAAAAAAAGACAAAAAAAGAACATTTTTTATTTGTTTCTAAAAATATTTTTATATCTTTGCGCCGAATAAACAGTTAGACTTATGAGTACACCAGTAAATAAGGAAGTAGCTTGGGATAAAACCAAGACCATTATGAGTAAAACCGATGCAAAAGGAGTAATAGAGTATGTAAATCAGGTATTTATGGACGTTTGTGGGTATAATGAAGCTGAACTAATAGGTAAGCCTCACAATGTGATCCGCCACCCTGATATGCCTAAGACCATATTCAAAATTCTTTGGGATAACATTCAAAAGGGGATTAACTTCCATGCAATTGTTAAAAACTTAGCCAAGTCAGGAGAATATTATTGGGTAATTACCGACTTTGATATTATCCGTGACCCAAGCGGGCAGATCATCAACTACATGGGTAGAAGAACTTCTGTTCCTGAGCAGACTATAGAAAAGCACATCGCTCCCTTGTACCAAAAAATATTGCAAGTAGAACAAGCTGGCGGTATTGAAGCAGGAGAGCAATACTTCCAACAATTCCTCAAAGACCAAGGTAAGGATTACCTTACTTATATAGAGGATGTGATTTTGGAATTTAAATAAAAACACTCTGTAAAACCAATCGTGAAGAATTAAACAACAAAGGGGAGTCCTAATGTAATGATTTTTTCAAAAGAACCCTTGTTATTAAAAAGATTTGTTCATCTTCAAGAGAGAGGCTAAAGATATATTATGATTTACATAGGAATTGTTAATAACTTTTTTTTGTAAGGTAATAAGGTCTTTAGCGGGTGTAATATATTGTTAATCAGTAAATAACATTTTTCTTTTTGAGGAGTTGAACAAAGAATCTTTAAAAATAGTGAGGTCTTGAGAGAAAAAGTAGTGTAAGACAAATAAAAATGACTACATTTGCCTCTCTGAAAAAATATTGTAGATTATGATATTGAAACTAAAAAAAGTAGCACTTGTTGTAATAGGTTATCTGATGGTTTCCTGTGGCGCTGGTAATGACCAAGGGGAACTTACAGGTGTAAAAGGAGGACTATGGAAACAGCCCAAGCCTTATGGAATGACACTTGTTCCAGGTGGTGCTTTCGTTATGGGTAGTGCCGATTATGATAAAGCACATACTGAGGACGCTACTACCAAAACGGTAACCGTAAGCCCTTTTTACATGGATGATACCGAGATTACCAATGGAGAGTATCGCCAGTTTGTCAATTGGGTACGTGACTCTATTATACGTCGTAAGTTAGCTATCATGGCCGAAGAAAGTGGGCAAGCCACAGGCGGTGAAGGTATTGGAAAGTATGCTTTCTTGGATACCGATCAGGAGAAGCTAAGCGCTTACGATAAGTATATGTATGAGAACTATGGCGACAAGGACAATCCTGAAAAACGTAAAATCAACAGAAAAGTGAAACTCATATGGGACAAACAAAAATGGCCTGATGAGCACTATGTTGAAGTTATGGACTCCATGTACGTACCTATTGAGGAGACTTACAACGGACGTCGTCCATTGGCTGTGGAGAAACTTGTCTTCAAGTACCAATGGATGGATATAGAAGCCGCAGCTCGTTCTCACAAAAAAGGACGTAAGGACTTTATCAAAGAGGAAATTGTAAAGATATATCCTGATACCACTGTGTGGATTAAGGACTTTAACTACTCTTACAATGAGCCTATGCACAATGACTATTTTTGGCATTATGCTTATAGTGAGTATCCTGTAGTAGGAGTTACTTGGAGACAAGCAAAGGCTTTCTGTGAGTGGCGTACCCTCTATAAGAACTCTTTCCAAAAAGCAAAAAAGAAGAAAGATGTGAATGCCTTCCGTCTTCCTACTGAAGCTGAATGGGAGTTTGCTGCACGCGGTGGCTTAGAAGCAGCAACTTACCCTTGGGGAGGGCCTTATACCGTGGATAGCAAAGCCTGCTTCATGGCTAACTTTAAGCCTTCACGTGGGGACTATGCAGCTGATAATGCGCTCTATACTGTAGAAGCTAAATCATATCACCCTAATGGGTACAACCTCTACAATATGGCAGGGAACGTATCCGAATGGACAAACACCTCTTATGATTCTAATTCATATGAGTATATGTCCTCTATGAACCCTAACGTAAATGACCAACAAAACAAACGTAAAGTAATCCGTGGTGGTTCTTGGAAAGACGTAGCTTTCTATACTCAAGTGGCTACTCGTGACTACGAATACCAAGACTCTGCACGTAGCTATATAGGTTTCCGTACTGTACAGAGTTACATGGGGGTACAGAGAGTTAATTCTAAGAAAGGTAACCTCTCTAACCTAAGATAAACTATAGTAAAAATTAAAAATTAATAAATAAAAGAAGTATAA
>CAJZFM010000069.1 GCA_915070235.1 uncultured Capnocytophaga sp.
GAGAGCTTATAGGAAGCTTATACGAATCTTGGACGATTGGTATAGAAAGGGTATACAAAGAGTTGATTATTAATGATTAAAAGCTAAAATTGAATTGTTAAAAAGAGTTAAATAATCCAAAGTAAGACAGTAGTAAAAAGAAAGTAATACAGAGCAAAAGTAGTTTAAAAATTGGTAATTGGTATTTTTTTACTACTTTTGCACATTATTTTATTAATGACCAATATATTTCATATGAAAAGAAATATCTTATGTGTCCTTCTCTTCTTCTTTACGCTACTCTGCTCCGCTCAGGAGTTTGATGTAGGGGTCAAGGGAGGGCTTAGCTATGTGAATCTCAGGGGTACCACCTCCGATGTCTCTACCTTCAAGGGCAAGTGGGGTATCTATGTAGGGGCCTATGGAGAACTCTTCTTAGGGCGTATCTTCTCCCTACAGCCCGAAGTACTCTTTTCCCGACAGGGCGCCCGCTGGGAACGCGAAGGACTCCTGCCCAATGGCGAACTATACAAGGCTTCTCTCAATACTGATTATGTGAATGTACCTATACTAAGTGGTATCAAGCTCCATGAGAAGTTCTCTCTACAAGTGGGGGCTCAGTTTGGTTTTCTGGCCGTAAAACCTGAAATAGGCTCAGAGGAACCTATTTTCTACAATGGGGCAAACTTCCTTGACAAGGGTGTCTACCGTACTTTTGACTTTGCTGTCATCGTGGGCTGTAAGGTGCGCATCACAGAGAACTTGGCCGCTGAATTGCGCTATGTCAATTCCTTAACCAACTTATTTGACAAAGAGCACCCTGCACTCTCCACTACTGAGTTCGGCAATACCAATGTTTTCAGACACTCTTACCTCTCCATAGGAGTAGAATACCGATTAAAACAACTAACAATATTCTAATGCGTCAATAAGCTGATGTACCTATAGTTACAGTTAGCAGATTGACATATTAAACTATTCTCGTATGAAAAAACACTTACTTTTTTTACTAACTGCTTTATCTTTAACCACTTTTATCTCTTGTAATGATGATATAGATGACCGAATTCCCAAACGTCGTCCTACCCCTCCTGCCCCTACTACGGAAAAGGAGATTCCCATCACGCCCCTAACCGACTCTGCTGCTGACCCTCAAGGGGGACGACAAAGGGGGGAAGATGCCAACGACCTGCTCAGTAGCTATTCCTTTAACCAACAAGTACTTATCACCTTCTCCGAGGGTAATGTACAGGTGGAAGGCGCGGCCGATATCACCATAAGTAAGCAACAATCACACCTGAGTATAACCTCCGCTACTGAGAATGTAGAGTATGTGCTCTCTGGGACTGCCCCCAATGGGAGCTTGAGCCTCTCCAGCACTCACCCCTACAAACTCACCTTGCAAAACCTCTCACTAACCAATGATAATACAGTAATCAAACTTACCAATAATAGCAAGGCTTTCCTAAATATTCCTTCAGGAACGACAAATACCCTTACCAATACCATCACCCCTCGTGATGGCGACGATGCTGCTGTAATCTATAGCTTAGGCTCGCTTATCCTCACCGGTGAAGGCAGTCTTTCCCTAAAGGGAGAAAAGAGCTCAGGCATCATTTGCCAAAGTAGTCTTCGTACAGCACTCGCTGCCCAAGGTAAGCTCTCTGTTGAAGCTAAAAGAGATGGTATCCGCAGCAAAACGGCCTATATAGGCGATGGAGGTACTATAATGGTGGATACCCAAAATAATGATGGGCTGGACAATGCTATCGTTGTTACCAATGGCTATGTGATTATCAATGACGGAAACTATACGCTCAAAGCTAAAAACAATGCCCTGATGGCCTCCCTTACCCAAAGAGAAACTGACCCCTTTATCACGATCAATGGGGGGACACTCTCCATTAGCGCTTGGGCTAAAGGAATCGTCTCTGCCAGCATAGTTACTTTCTCCAATGCCTACATCAACGTGAACTCTATAGAGACTGGAGTGCAAGGCAGCAAGGGTATCTATATCAACAAAGGTCGCTACCTCTTGGAATCTACCTCTGGCAATACCTTAGAGAGTGAGCAATCATTTACCCTAACCGCAGGCCGTACTTTCCTTAGAAGTAGAGGCTCACAAACCCCTATCAATGTACCTGCAACAGGTACCTTTGAAATCACCGGAGGAACACTCATTGCCACTGGAGGAAAACCCCAGCAGAAGGCCACTCTCAAGGAGGGTTCTCAGCCTACCTTTGTCTTCTTTAAGGACTTTTCTTCTCAAACACTCCTGCACCTAAGAGAGGGCGAACGCGAGGTCTTTACCTACCGTACTCCTATATCCATTGCTTACCTGCTCTTTACCAGTGAAAAGCTACATACCAACAAGAAATATCATTTCTACAAAGGAGGTATCATAAGAGAAGGGCAAGAGGAAAACAACCTCTACCACAATGGCTGGTATTCCAAACCTGATTCTTTGGTTACTTATTTCACAGCTAATAAAACGGTTAATCCTTAAAATCACATACCGTCAATTGTTATTAACTCTTTATCAAACCGAGTATGTGTTAAATAAATAATAAATCTGAAGAAATTTTTATTTTTGGAACAATATTAGCTGTCAATAAGTGTTCAAACACTTCTTATGAAAAAATGTATCTTTGCGATTCTTATCTGTAGTCTCTTGTGGGGCTGCAAACAACAGAAAAAACAGTACTTACCTGATTCGGTAGGGAGTATCAACTCCCTTACCATCGTGATGGATCCCCAGCTCTGGGGGGGTATTGTGGGGGATAGCCTACGCAGTTATTTTGCCTCTCCTGTGGAGGAAATTGCAGGGGCAAGAGAACCTATCTTTGATATTCAGCAGATTCCCGAAGATGTCTTTCAGGGTATGACCCGCGCAGGGAGAAATATCTTAGTGGTCTCCACCGATCACAAAAATCGTTTCCATATCAAGGATTCACTCTATGCCAAAGGCCAAAAAGTAGCATTCCTCACAGGACAAACTACCGATGACCTCATCAGTGAAATACAACAATACGCACCCGTGATTATCCTCTCCTTCAAGGAAAATGAGATGCGCGAGGTGGAAAATCGTTTCAAGCAAACACTCAACAGAACCAAGGCCATAGAAGAGCGCTTAGGTATACAACTAACATTTCCTTCTCTCTATCATATTGTAAAACAGGAAGGTGATTTCTTTTGGTTAGAAAGGAAAGTGAAGAATGGTACCGCGGATATTCTTATTTATGAGGTGCCCAAAGGGAAAATTTGTTCCTCTGATAAGGATTGTACAAGTGCTATTATCCAGATGAGAGACTCCATTGGTAAGCGCTATATCCCTGGCCCTGAGGAGGGTATGTATATGATTACCAGCCCTGCCTTTGCCCCTACTTATAAGAGAATTCAAATAGGCCACTACCCTACCATAGAGAGCAAAGGCTTGTGGGAGGTGAAGGACTTCTTACTCGGTGGCCCTTTTAGCAACTACATTATAGAAGACCCCAAGCGAGACCGCTGTGTTGTGATAGAGGGCTTTATCGCCGCCCCTGGCACTTCCAAGCGTGACCTGCTTTTTGAGTTAGAGACTATTATCAAGTCTGTAAAGTTCTTAAACTAAGGCGTTGTAGAGGCCACTTGTAAGAGTTTGCCATTAAAATACGGATATTGGTGCAGTGCAAAATCCTTAATGTACTGCGCCATTTCTTTTGCCGTAACAGGAGCTTTATAATCAGCAAAGGCCTCCGAGAGCATCTCCGTCTGTACAGCTCCCAAAGCCAAACAATTGAAGTGCCATTGGGTTTCTTTGTATTCTTCAGCTAATAATTCTGTCAGGCCTATAAGGGCAGCCTTGGAAGAGGTGTAGGCGGAAAGTCCAGCAAACTTCATAGCGCCCTGTACCCCGCCCATACTGCTAATGGTAACTATATGTGCCTGGACTTGGAGCAAAGGAAGCAAACACTGTATAAGCCTAAAGACGCCCAAGACATTCACCTCATACACCGCTTGTAGGTCTTTGGCAGAAATAGCCGCAAAAGGGGCATTGATGAGCTTGCCTGCATTGCTCACCACTATATCAAGATGTATGTTTTCTCTCTGCAAGTAGGCCACTAATTGCTGTAGATCTGCCTCTTGGGTAATATCAAAGGGGATATAGGTAGTGCTCCCCTCTTTATACATTTTAGGATAGCTACGAGAGAGGGCAAGCACGCTATGGCCTTCTGCTTCAAAGGCTTTGACAAGGGCTGCTCCTATCCCTCTACTGGTTCCTGTGATCAAAACGGTCTTCATAGCTTTATTCTCTAACAGCTGTAACGTCAGCTTCTTTTACTTTGCGAATTACAGGATAGTTGGTAGTGGTGTATTGCTTATATTCCGCCCCCTTGAGCATACAATCCATGATACGGTGCATATAATCGTCTATAGAAGGGTTGGTAGTGTTGAACAGAAATGCAAAAACTACTTCCTCCTTTGGATAGACATAGAACCATGCATACCCGCCTATACCATTGCCTATATGACCATAGTGGGTACGCCCTTGCCAATCGGGTGCCGACTGCCAACCTATGCCATAGCCTGTATAATCTCCATTATTAAGCCTTTGAGAGGTGAGCATCTGCTCTTGGTATTCGGGCTTTAGGAAGGCCTTACCCAGTACCGCCTGCCCTATCAGATTCACATCATAGGCCGTAGAGAGAAACCCTCCCCCACCGAGCTTGAAGAAGTTATTGACATCGCTGGTTCTCTTGAATTGCTTCTTCTTATCTGTCATATAGGGAATGGTCTGGTTGGGAGAAAGGCCTCCCATATCGGGAAAGGTATGATACATACCCAAGGGTTCCAATACATTGTGAGTTACATACCACTCAAAGGGCTCTTTTTTGGCCTCTTGCATAGCCAAAGAAACTAAGTTGAAGTCATAACTATTGTAGAAATACTTCGTCCCTGGCTCAAAGAGTAAGGGGTCTTTGTCAAATACACTGATACCTTCCTTGATGCTCATAAAGCGGTTGAGCAATACCTCTTTCCCCTTATAGGCACGTATGCCTGCCAAGTGGCCAGCCAACTGCTTTACGGTGAAGTCATAGGCCTTCTTAGGAAAATAAGGCACATAGTCATAGAGCGAGCAATCCCAGTCTATCCAGCCTTGCTCCTGCATCTTGGTAAGGGAGAGTCCTGTGAGTGTCTTGGAGACACTGGCAATCCTATAGAGGGTCTCTCTGGTATTGATAGGTGTTTTTTGTTCTATATCGGCATAGCCATAACCACGCTCCCATATAGGAAAACCACGCTTAGTCACACAGACAGCGATACTAGGGCTATAGTGCTCCTGAAGTAAGTAGTTGATCACCAATTCAGATTGCTGTATAGCTTTCTCTAGTGAGGTGATTTTGGATACATCTTCTGCAAAAATCTGTTTTTTGGTAATAGGTTGGGCAAATAGTTGCTGAAAAAATGTAAAAATAGACATCATTAAGGCGATTTTTATTTTCATAGCGTTTTTTTCCTCAAAAAAACGCTCCAAAGAGAACTCTTTAAAGCGTTAAATTAAAATCTAAATATTTAAAATTATGTTTACTTCACCAAATCGTTAAGTACTGATACCGCTTCCTCTACATACACGTCCTTTTGAAGGCTTTCATGCCAACGATCACGACGGATTTTCACGTCTTCATTGGTCTTGGCTTTCTCTTCTTCGGCAGGGAGAGAGGCAAATTGTAAGGCTGATTTGTACTCCGTTAGCTCCTTAAACTTCTTAATCATGGCCTCACTCTCATCTACTTGTTTCTTATAGGCATTGTATTCGAGCGAATAGGTGTTTTCATCTTTTTGCTTTTGCACCCAGCGTGCATTCTCATCTATGAGCTTGAATAGCGGACTAACCTCTATACGCTTTTTGCTGTTAGCTATGGCAGTGGCAAAGTTTTGGTTTTGCTTCCATGGAGTGAAAGCTACCTTGTGTATCTCGTCCCATGGCAGTGGGTTTTCTAGTTCTCGTTCCCCTACCTTGATATATTGATAACGGTCAGGAATCACTATATCACTATTTACCCCCTTAAGCTGGGTAGAACCACCATTGATACGGTAGAACTTCTGTCGGGTGAGCTTCAGTGCTCCCATATCACCCAAGAGGTTATTGCGTACCTCACGATTCAGGTCTATCAGCTCCTGTACTGTACCCTTTCCATAAGACTGCTTGCTACCGAGGATAATTGCACGACCATAGTCCTGCATGGCAGCGGCCAAAATCTCAGAAGCTGAAGCCGATAGCTCGTTGATAAGTATGATAAGAGGCTTGTCCCATTGTACAATTCCATCGCTATCTTCCAATACTTGCATACTGTTGTTGGCACTGCGCACCTGTACGATAGGCCCTTCTTTGATAAAGAGACCACCTATCTCTACTACTTTGGAGAGTGACCCCCCACCATTGTTACGCAAATCCAAGATGATACCTTCTGCATTGGCCTTCTTGAGCTTTTCTATTTCCAAGGCCATATCGGAGGCCGAGTTACGCTCACGAGAGTTATTGAAATTGATATAGAACGAAGGCAAGTTAATCACTCCATAAGTATGTTGGCCGTCCTTGACAAGAGCTGATTTGGCAAAGGTTTCTTCTATCTCCACCACATCGCGCTTGATAGGTACCACTTGTATGCTACCGTCCATACGCTTTACAGTAAGGCGTACTTCTGTACCTTTCTTTCCCTTGATAAGCTTTACAGCATCCTCCAATCTCATCCCAATGACATCCACAGGATCATCACTTCCTTGTCCTACCTTAAGGATCAAATCACCTACTTCCAAGAGCTTGCCTTTCCATACAGGCCCTCCCATGATAATATCGGAGATACGTATCCCATCGGATTTCTTTTGAAGTACAGCACCGATCCCCTCGAATTTGCCTGAGATATCGCGGTCAAAACGTTCTTTGATGTCTGGGGCCATATAGCTTGAATGTGGGTCGGTAGCCTCCATATAGCTATTGAGGTAAATACCAAACCAATCGTCCTGAGTAAGGTCTTTGTAAGAGAGAAACATCTCCTCAAAGGACTTCTGGGTTGCCTCCAATGCTTCCTTTTTAAGGGTTTCACTATCCTTGACTACATATTTGGCATCCTTTTCTTTTTTATCCTGCTCTTCTTTCTCTTTGATAAGAATATTGGAGAGAATAGAATACTTAATCAGTTTGCGCCAACGTTCTCTAAGGGCTTTTTTATCCTTGGTATAAGGAATTTTCTCATAGTCTAAGTCTACCGTCTCGTCCTTGGAAAACTCATAAGGCTCTTTGAGAAGTTCTTCGGCGAGCTTATTAGCGTCCTCTATCCTTTCCTTAAGGCGGGTATAGGTAAGGGTAAAGAAAGAGATGTCCTTATTCTTAAGGTCATCGTCCAATTTTGTTTCACTTTTCTTAAACTCATTGATATCCGATTGAACAAAATAGCGCTTCTGTGGGTCTAAGTACTGCATATAAATCTTATAGACACGCTTAGAGTAGGCATCGTCCAAGGTTCTTTGGCTAAAGTGTCCTCTTGAGATGAGGTATTCAATCACGTCCATTAAGTAACGCTCTCTATCTCCCTCACCTGTATGTTCCACTTTTTTACCTGTAAAACTACAAGAAGCAAAGGAGATGAGTCCTAAGAAGAAAAGAATAAAAATATTTTTTTTCATTGGTTGATTTAATAATCCGCAAAGGTACTACTTTATTGTGAGAATAAAATGTTTTTTATATTCTTTAACAAATCAGTAGTCAGTTGTCAGAGAACAGAACTGACAACTGACTGCTGACCTCTGACTGCTGACTGCTGACCACTGAAGGCTGACCTCTGACTACCGAATCTTACAAACGGGTATCGGCTGCATTTTATGTTGGTTCGCCTTATTCAGTCGCTTAAAGATGGAGAGCACTTGTGCTTGGCGAGGGGTGAGGCCTTCCTCCTTGTGGCCTTCCTCTACAAAGGTCATTGCCCATTCCAGTTCGGGATAGGTAGCCCCCAGCTGGTCTTCGTCGGTACGATCGTCGCCAAAAAGGCCGTCGGTAGGGGGCGCCTGACGTATGGCTGGGATAATCTCCAAGTAGTCGGCCAGCTCATACACCTCACTCTTCATAAGGTCGGCTATGGGGCTGACATCTACCCCGCCATCGCCATATTTGGTAAAGAAGCCCACCCCGAAATCCTCTATCTTGTTGCCCGTACCTACGACCATATAGCCATATAAGCCCGCAAAGTAGTAGAGCGTGGTCATTCTAAGGCGAGAACGTGTATTGGCCAAGGCCAAAGCGTTATCCGTCTGAGCTGGAGGAATTTGCCCTACAAAGGTATCAAACACAGGGGTAAGATCCACCTCTAAGCTGCTTACATTGGGATAGCGCTCTTTAAGAAAGTCTATATGAGCGCGTCCTCGGTTCACTTGGTTCGGGGCTTGGTGTATGGGCATTTCCAAGCACAATACGGGCTTACCCGTTTGGGCACATAGAGTGGAGACCACAGCGGAGTCTATCCCCCCAGAGATTCCTATAACCATGCCCTTGATACCTGTTTGCTGGAGGTAGTCTTGTAGCCACCCCACTATATGCTGTGTTACAGCTTGTGTATTCATAATGTGATATTTTTATAAAGTTTAAATTCAATTTTCTAAGATATATCTATGGAGCATTTTTTGCTTATCAACTACAAAAATGACATTATATGCTGCTACTCCATCTCCTCCTGACAGAAATATGATATACTCTTTGTCTGTTTTCCTATAAACTCTTGTTTGTTCTAAGTTAGGACTAAATAGGTATTTAATATCTGTCTTTGATATACTATATTGATGGTCTTCAGAGGAAATAGTGATACTTTCTATTTCATATTTTGGAAAATTAATATCAACACCATGTATCTCAAACCCTTTCTGAGGTATTATATCAATATATTTTCTATTTTCAACATTTATTGTTCTTATATGATAGTCATTTATATTTGTTTTTTTCTTAGCTATCTTAATGTTTGTATCTTTATCAGAAAATAAAGTATAAAATGGTTGTCTTTCTCTT
>CAJZFM010000070.1 GCA_915070235.1 uncultured Capnocytophaga sp.
ATATAAAATGATTCTATTTAGAAATAAAAATGTATTTTTGCCTATAAAAAAACGTCAATATGTCAAGAACAGGAAATGCATTAGCAGCTTTAGTTGTAGGAGCTGCTATCGGTGTAGGAATAGGAATTCTTTTTGCTCCTGATGAAGGAAAAAAGACCCGCAAACGTATTCGCAAATCATTGGAAGGGGTGTCCGACAACCTTAAGGACAAGCTCACCCACCTGAATGAAAATCTAAAAGAAAAGAAACTCAAACTCAAAGGCACTTTGGAGGACAATGTAGAACGTCTGCTTTCCAAATCCAGCTACAAGGCAGAGGAAATCATCAATGCTCTTGAACGCAAATTGGAAGACCTAAAGGCTGCCAATGCTAAATTTCAAAAATAACCCCTAAGCACTCTTACCTATGGCACTCAGCGAACTCAAGGAAACGGCAAGAACTCTACCTACAGAAGTGGAGGCTACAGTCAATTCACATTTGGAGTACTACAAGCTATATATCTTTCGTATTATAGCCAAGACCACTATGGGCTTTGTGAGCCTTTTTGTGATGGCACTCTTTCTGCTGATTATTGCCTTTTTCTTGGCTTGTGCCTCGGCTTTTGCTATAGGAGAATGGCTTGATAGTACTGCCTTGGGCTTTGCTATAATGGGCGTGGTCTTTGTAGTGGCACTACTTATCCTCTACAGAAATCGTAAGAGCTTCATTCACAAGCCCATATTGAGCAAATTGTCTGAAATATATTTTAAAGAATAACGTTATGGAAAGGAAATACACCTCACTCACCGAAATAGAAAACGACTTACGCGCCCTAAAGCTCAAAAAGGATATAGACCTTATGTGCCTTAGGAGTGATTACCAGACGCTACTTCGTAATCTTTCCATAAGTGGAATTTTTGCAGACTCCATAGCGCAACTCAGAGCCTCTATAGTGGAGAAGCAGCGCAGCCTTGTATCTCTGTTAGCTGGCTTTTTGCTTAGAAAATTTTTCTAACAACCCTTTTCTAATCAAGGGGTTAGTATATTTGCTCTAAAAAAGTAGAGATAAAATTTTGATATGTGGGAAAAAGGTTGTACTTTTGCACCCTGAAAAAAGCGAGGTCTTGTAGCTCAGCTGGTTAGAGCACCTGACTCATAATCAGGGGGTCCTTGGTTCGAGCCCAAGCTGGACCACCGTCGCTAAAGCACTTACAGAGATGTAGGTGCTTTTTTTATGGGTTATAGTTGCTTTTTAAAGAAAATATACCTACCTTTGCCGAGATTTTTAAAAACGTAATTAAATGAAGAAATTTCTATTTTTAGCAGGGCTTTTTATGGCTGTAGCCACCGCCTCTGCACAAAGTGGCAACTTAGACCAAGGTCGCTTACAACTCAATGCTGGAGTAGGTATCTCAGGCTGGGGAATCCCCTTGTATGTAGGGCTTGATTATGGTGTTACTAACGATATCAGCGTAGGAGGTGAGTTTACTTTCCGTAGCTATTCCCATTCAAGCTACTACACCCACAATATCATGGGATTCTTTGGTAATGGAAACTACCATTTCAACAACTTATTCAACCTCCCTCGTCCATTAGACCTTTATGCTGGGTTGAGCTTAGGGGTTTATACTTCTACTGTTACAGCTAAAGAAGGAAAAGAATACTATGGAGATAGCTATTCTGGTTTTAGCCTTATAGGACAGACAGGTGCTCGCTATTTCTTCACCGACAACTTCGGGGTGAATTTGGAACTCTCCGGAGGACTACTCACCAGCGGTGCTAAAGCAGGAATTACCTATAGGTTTTAATTTAGGTAAAAAGTAAAAGATAAAAGGTAAAAAGTGCTCTATACTTTTTACCTTTTACTTTTTATTTCTCAACTTCTTTTTAGTCTCTTCTTGAAAGGAAAATCCTGAGTATATACCAGAAGAGCAACATCACTGAGGAGAAGAGTTGTAGGGCAGCGCCTACATATTGGTCAGTGGTGTATTCATTCTTCACATTGTACGTTTGGTAGAGAATACCTCCTGTGGCAAGTACTACCATACCCACAGAGAACCATAGGCCTAACTCAAACCCAAAAAGGGCTCCTGCAACAATCAGTCCTAAGGAGAGAAAACCACCTATAACCAACACACTTCTTAGAAAAGAAAAATCCAATCGTGTCATAAAAACCACTGCTGTAAGCCCTCCAAACAAGGATAGGGTAACAATAGCTGCTTGTGAGAGTACCTCGGTACCTGTATAAGCTAAAGCAATGTAAATCAGTGGTAAGAAAATCACTACCTCCAAAAGTACATAAAGCCCCAGCCCTACATATTGGGTAGTGCGGCTAAGAGAGTGCGCCCATTTGTTGGCCAACATAGAGCCTAACCAGAAGCCGCCTATGATAAAGAGCCATATAAACTTGCCGCCAAACATAGCCAAAATAAGCTCTTCAGGCACCCAGCGGAGCAAAACTGTCTCTACCAAGATAAAAGCCAAAAGCGCCAAGGCTACATGGGTGTAAGTTTTCCTATAAAAAATAGCTCGTTCTGAGTCTGTAGAATAAGCTACCAACTCAGGGGCTGAGTTGTAGGAGTTGTTGTAGCTACCTTTGTTGTAGCTGGAATTGTAGGAATTCATTTTTATTAATTGTTAATTGTTAATTGTTAATGCGAATCAATGGTTAAAGCACTGTTAGCTAATTATCTAAGACGTAATTTATTGTTTTTTAATGAATTGGGCTATACAATTGTTTTTATACTATATGATTTGCATTTATAATAATGTTATTTGAGATAGTTCTTTTCCTATTTCTCTTATTCCATTTTGAATCTCTAAAAGGCGCTTTTCAGAGGCTTTGCTTTTTCCTGTAGCATATTTTCTCATCATCACAGGACTAACGGCTATTCTACGCGCCAACTCTGCCATATTAAGTTCAGGAAGTTGCTTGCTTATGCCGTCCAACTCTATCTCATAGACAAACTCCACTCCATTTTTGTAACGATTGACAAAATCCCAATCATTATCTTTTTCACATTCCTCCAAATGAAAAGCAAAAGCCTCTTGCATATTCTTTTTAAGCTCCGCTAAAGAGTTTCCATCGGCTACAACAATCCCCTCTATATTCTCAGTATTTCCCCAGAATACCCCTTTTTCTTTACGTACAGTAACCTTTATTTTTTTCATATCTTACTTAAGTTTTATTATTTCAACTATTCTCGCTTAAAGCAGAAGAGGCTTATTTCAGTCCCGCTTGCTTTAAAATCGCATTTACTGTACCCTGCGGGAGGTCCTTCTTAGGGTGCGGCACAGTTACTTTACCTTTTTTCTCTGGATGTTTAAAATGATGATGGCTGCCCTTTGTGCTATCTAACAACCACCCGTCATCAATCAACAACCTAATAACATCACTACTGCTCATAGTTTATTATCTTAGACAAGGCAAAGATAAAGAACTTTTTTGTAACTCAAAAATGTTTAATCGTATTTAACGCCTCCTAATTGACTATAAAAATTTGAGTTACTAATGTAAATCAATTGACTTACATCAGTAACTCAAAACTTATTAAGACTACTCTGTTTTGTTTCTAAAGACAAGGCCATTGTCAAAGGAGTCTATCAAGATGAGACTACCTGCCTTGATGTTTCCTTTGAGGATCTCCTTGGAAAGGGCGTTCATAACCTCTTTCTGGAGGACACGCTTTACAGGACGGGCACCGAATTGTGGATCGTAACCGCGCTCTGCTAAGTAGTCTATAGCCTCTGGAGTGGCTTCCAAAACAATGTTTTCACGAGCTACCAACTTGATGATACCGCCCAACTGCAAGCGGACGATTTGCTTGATGTCGGCCTTGGTAAGAGGGGCAAACATGACAATGTCGTCAATACGGTTGATAAACTCAGGACGTACGGTCTGCTTGAGTAGCTGTAGCACCTCTTCTTTAGCCTTTTCGGTGGCTTCTTCTACATTCTTGATTTTCTCAAAATTTTCCTGAATAAGGTGACTACCTATATTGGAGGTCATGATGATAATCGTATTCTTGAAATCGGCTGTACGGCCTTTGTTATCCGTAAGACGTCCTTCGTCCAAGACCTGCAAAAGAATGTTGAAAGTATCGGGGTGAGCCTTTTCAATCTCATCGAGCAAGACCACAGAGTAAGGGCGGCGACGTACGGCCTCGGTAAGCTGGCCTCCTTCGTCATAGCCCACATATCCTGGAGGCGCTCCCACGAGTCGGCTTACGGCATGTTTCTCTTGATATTCACTCATATCAATACGGGTCATGGCATTCTCATCGTCAAAGAGGTATTCGGCCAAGGCCTTGGCCAATTCTGTCTTTCCGACCCCAGTGGTTCCCAAGAAAAGGAAGGAGCCAATCGGCTTTTTAGGATCCTGCAAGCCTGCACGACTACGGCGAATTGCATCGGATACGGCTGCAATGGCCTCCTCTTGTCCTACCACACGCTTGTGTAGTTCTTCTTCCAAGTGAAGGAGCTTTTCGCGTTCGCCCTGCATCATTTTAGTAACAGGCACCCCTGTCCACTTGGCGATTACCTCGGCTATATCCTCACGGGTTACCTCTTCCTTGATCATGGACATCTCGTGGGTATCTACTTCCTTCTGGAGGTCGGCCAATTTAGCTTCTTCTTGCTTGATCTTACCATAACGAAGTTCGGCTACCTTGCCATAGTTACCTTCGCGTTCGGCACGTTCGGCATCGAGCTTATATTGTTCTATATTGTTCTTAACCGCCTGAATCTCATCTACTAAGGTTTTTTCACCTTGCCACTTGGTAAAGAGCGCATTGCGTTCCTCCTTGAGGTTGGCCAAATCAGCATTGAGCAAGCGGAGCTTTTCGTCGTCATTTTCACGCTTAATAGCCTCAATCTCAATCTCCAACTGCATGATCTTACGATCCAGTACGTCCAATTCCTCTGGCTTAGAGTTGATTTCCATACGTAGCTTAGCGGCGGCCTCGTCCATAAGGTCAATAGCCTTATCAGGCAAGTAACGGTTTGGTATATAGCGCTGGGAGAGTTCCACAGCAGCGATAATAGCTTCGTCCTTGATACGTACCTTGTGATGAGCCTCATATTTTTCCTTGATACCACGAAGAATGGAGATAGCACTCTCGGTATCAGGCTCTTCTACCATTACTTTTTGGAAACGACGCTCAAGCGCCTTGTCCTTTTCAAAATACTTCTGATACTCGTCCAAGGTAGTAGCCCCAATAGCACGGAGTTCGCCACGCGCCAAGGCAGGCTTGAGGATATTGGCAGCGTCCATAGCGCCTTCGCCTCCACCAGCACCTACGAGGGTATGAATCTCATCAATGAACAAGATAATATTCCCATCGGATGAAGTAACCTCCTTCACTACCGATTTGAGTCGCTCTTCGAACTCTCCTTTGTATTTGGCTCCTGCGATAAGAGCACCCATATCAAGGGAGTAAATCGTCTTATCTTTCAGATTTTCAGGCACGTCCCCATTGACGATACGGTGTGCCAATCCCTCTGCAATAGCAGTCTTACCGACCCCAGGTTCCCCTACCAACATAGGGTTATTTTTGGTACGGCGGGAAAGAATCTGGAGCACACGGCGGATCTCATCATCACGACCGATGACTGGATCCAGTTTGCCACTATGGGCGAGTTGGGTCAAGTTTTTCGCATACTTATTGAGCGAGTTATAAGTATCCTCAGCCGAAGCGGAGGTTACACGTTCGCCCTTGCGGAGTTCTGCGATGACCTTTTCAAATTCTTTTTCGGTAACGCCCTGTTCCTTAAGAGCTTGGCCTACTTGGTTTTTGATTTTGAAGATCGCCAAGAGCAAATGTTCTACAGAGACATACTCATCATTCATCTTCTTAGCGATATTGCTTGCTTCGGTGAGTACCTCGCCAGCGGTACGGGAGAGGGACATCTGTCCGCCCTGTACTTTAGGGTAAGAAGCTAAGGCTTTTTCTACCACTTGATTAAGGGTAGTGGTATTGACTTGCAACTTTTTAAGGATAAAAGGCAGCACATTGTTATCTACCTCTTGTATTCCCTTGAAGATATGTTCCACTTGGATATCTTGCTGACCGAGACCCTGAGCGAGTTGCTGCGCTCTCTGAATGGCCTCTTGGGATTTAATGGTATAATTGTTGAAATTCATTTTCTTTAATTGTTATTATGGTTAATGATTAATGATCAATGATTAATGGTTAATGATTAATGATCAATGGTTAATGATTAATGATCAATGGTTAGTTAGAGATGGATCACTTTTCTCTGTTCATTCTTAACTCTTCATTCAACAATTGTTCCAAAGGTAAAAATATGACAAATTGTCAGGTTTTGAAGCGACTTTTGAGCTGTTTGTAGAAATAAGTATTGATTGTTAGTGTATTATGTTTTGTAAAAATGGCAGACAAATATAATGTTTTCAATATTCAAGCGGAAAATGCTTTTTAAAAACTTGTTTAGTAAAATGGTACTATCTTTGTGGAGCTAAAATTAAGACAAACACATTATCTAATGAAGAGAAGAAAAGGAAGAAAAAACTACTAAATGATTTAAAATTCTATCTTGAAAATTACAAAGAAGTTACTTCAAGAGGACAAAAAATTAAGGATGCTTTTGATTTTGAGATAGAAAGAATAATAGAAGAATTAAAGGACTTAGGTAAGTAAAACGAATATTATGTTTGAAAAAGTAAAAGCACTACGCTTACAATACAGAGAAGCCCAAAGTGAGGCAGAAGAAGAAGCCATACAGCAGGCCTTGGATAGTCTAAGGGCAGAAGACCCCGAAGCATGGGCATGGGCAATGGTGGAGAATGCTAAAGAAACTGCTGAAGAAGCCAAGGCTCTTAAAGAAGAAGTAAAGGCTAAAGAAGCCTTAGAGGAGGCTGTTTTAGCGTGAGAATAGCAATGTTCAAAAAACAATCTAAAATTTAACGTTTAAAAGTGTTTTGTTTTGAAAAATAATTTGTAATTTTGCACTTCAACTTATAGGTGGAAACCGAAAAACCTTAAATAGAGTAGGTATAATCTTAAATTTCTTTATTATGGCAAAAGGTAAAGGGAATGATAACAATTCCGCCAACCAACAAAATGCAAACAAAGGTACAAGTGGTACAAATAAACAGTACGACCAAAATCAGGGAAACAGGGGGAAACAACTCAATCCTAATCAGAAAAAATAGTACCTTATTCTAACAAAAAGAGATTATCTATAGCTATAGATAATCTCTTTTTCTATTTACTGTAATCTTATATTACCTTATAAGACCTTGTTTTTAATACATTAGATAACATTCTACTTTTTTTCGTCTAATGCTTTAACAATTACGGAAATTACAGCAGGAATTGCAACTGATAAAGCAGTAAGAACTATCTTGGTAATATTAGTGCCATTAGTTCCATTAGCTGAATTTTCCGTTCCATTATTTTGAGTCTCACTCATAATTAATACGTTTTTAATTAAACAATAAATTAACTTTAAATTTCTTTTGCAAAAATACAAAGAAAAATTCAAAAATAAGATACAAAATACTTCTAATTTAGAAATAATTCGTATATTTGCAGAAAAATTTCGTCTATGAATTACCACGAGAAAATCAAGAAATTTAGGGAGCTTAGAAACTATACCCAAGAGTATATGGCTGAAAATCTGAATATTACACAAAGAGCTTATAGCAGTATAGAAAACGGAAAAACACAACTAACGGTAGACAGGTTATTTGAAATAGCTAAAATATTGAATGTTACCGTCATAGAACTCTTAGAATTAGAGATTACTACCTCTTACAATAACAATTTCAATAATGGAGCTACTCATAACAAAGGAGGTGATTTTATCTTTAAGAAAGATGATTTTGAAGAACAACGCAAACTCTATGAGCGTATTATCCAAACAAAAGAAGAGGAAATAAACTTTCTCAGAGGAAAACTAAGCTGATTATTCTTCTAGAACTATATTATACTAAAAAACACAGCTTATCATTTGCTTTCTTCAAAAATATGAGTTATTTTTGCATTCATTATTTGGTAGGCGACTATATGCCTTTAAAAAAGCAATTGTAAGTTGTCCCAACTGCAACACAAAAATGAGAGTGCTTGAAGGCAAACATATCAGGTTTGTCTGTTTAAAAGACAAGGAACAATTAGAATTTAACTCTTAACTACTATGATCCAAGATATAATCACTTATGCCCTAGTGGCTTTGGCTGTTTTTTTCTTAGTAAAAAAAATCTTTTTCACCAAGAAGAAAAAATGTGGGGGTGGCCCCGATTGTAAATGTGGTGGATAATTTGTAACTTTGCCCACTGTTAAAATACTTTTTGAAATGACAAAGCTAAGTGTAAATATCAACAAAATCGCCACCCTACGCAATTCCCGCGGGGGCAATGTGCCTGATTTGTTACAAGTGGCTACCGATATACAAGAGTTTGGCGCTGAGGGCATCACCATTCACCCACGCCCCGATGAGCGACATATCCGCTACCAAGATGCGCTGGATCTGAAAAAAATAGTCCATACAGAATACAATATTGAGGGTAATCCTATCCCTAAGTTTGTGGATCTGGTACTTCAGATAAAGCCTACTCAAGTAACCCTTGTCCCCGATGCAGAAGATGCTATCACCTCCAATGCAGGCTGGGACACCCTCACTCATGCCGCTTACCTAACGGAGATCGTGGCCGAGTTCAAGCGACATGGTATCCGTACCTCCCTTTTTGTAGATCCTGTAGAGAAAATGGTGGAAGCAGCCGCTAAGACAGGCACCGACCGTGTGGAACTCTACACCGAGGGCTATGCACGCGAGTATGCCCGTGGCAATAAGGAGGGTATCCTACCTTATGTGGCAGCGGCCAAAGTGGCACAGAGTGTCGGCTTAGGGCTCAATGCAGGCCATGACCTAAGTTTGGACAACCTCAAATATTTCAAAGACCAGATACCCGGCCTCTTGGAAGTCTCCATAGGGCATGCACTTATCAGTGAGGCGC
>CAJZFM010000071.1 GCA_915070235.1 uncultured Capnocytophaga sp.
CTATATTTAATTGATATATTTCTGGGAGATTTCGTCCTAATTCGTCATAGTCTAAGCCATAACCTACGATAAAGCGGTTGGGAATAGAGAAGCCTATATGGTGTATAGGTAAGTCTTTCTTATAGGCTTCAGGCTTGAAGAAGAGTGTCATGATACGCAAGGAAGCCACTTGCTTGTCGGCAAAGAGGTTATAAATCTCCTCCAAGGTATTACCTGTATCCACTATATCCTCTATCACTACTACATCACGACCTGCTATATCCTTAGGAAGGCCTAAGAGTTGTCTTACCTTGTGGGTGCTTTGCATGCCCTCATAAGAGGAAAAGCGGACAAAAGCAATCTCACACTCACCCTTATAAGCGCGGACAAAATCCGAGGCAAACATGAAGGAGCCATTGAGTATAGAAATGAAAAGAGGTCTTTTTCCCTGCATCTGCTGCTCCACCTCTTGAGCAAGCCTTTTGATCTCTTGAGCAAGTCTTTCGCTGGAGATATAAGGGCGGAACTCTTTATCAAGTATTTTAATTAGCATAAACAGTGTTTTTAAAGCTACAAAGGTATGATTTTTTTATCATATAATGATGCTTTTTTTCATATTTTTATTTTATAGAAATGAAGCCCTCCCTTCAAAGGTAAAAATAAACTACTTTTCTTTTTGTGAAAATAGCTAAAATTGCTACCTTTGCCCATTAAAAAAGTAGATTTGTACGCCATTTTAGATATAGAAACCACAGGAGGAAAGATGGGTGAGGAAGCCATTACAGAAATTGCTATCTATCGCTTTGACGGTCGGGAAGTTACCGATCGCTTCATCTCACTTATCAATCCCGAAAGGAAGATAGACGACTTTGTGGTACGTCTTACTGGTATTTCCAACAAGATGGTTCGCCAAGCGCCGAAGTTCTATGAGGTAGCCAAGCGGATTGTGGAGATAACCGAGGGGTGTATCTTGGTTGCCCACAATGCAGCCTTTGACTATCGTATCCTGTGCTTAGAGTTTCGCCGATTAGGCTTTGATTACCAGCGCAGTACCATCTGTACAGTGGAGATGTCCCAGCGCCTACTCCCCGATGAGCCTTCGTATAGCTTGGGTAAGCTCGCTCGCTCGTTGGGTATTCCACTCTCTGACCGACACCGTGCCAATGGAGATGCCATGGCCACAGTACACCTCTTTAAGCTCCTTTTGGACAAGGACACCCAGAAGGTAGCCCTAAGCGAGTTTGTCAAGCAAAACCTCTCTACCCTACCCATTCACCTGCTTTCACTATTGGATGGGCTACCTAATCAGTTGGGCGTATATTACCTATATGACAAGGCGGGAAAACTACTGTTATTGTCCAAGAGTAAGAACATCTATAAGCGGGTCAATGAGCACTTTACCTCGGAGGGAAAGCGAGATCTTTTTCTTAGGAAGCATGTAGGGAAGGTCATGTACGAGCTTACAGGTACCCTGCTGATTGCCTCACTCAAGGAAGCTGAAGAACTTCAGGCACAAGCCGCTCTGAGCAAGTATAAGAAAAAGAAGACCTACCCCTTTGCTTTGGTCTGCCATAAGAACAAGACAGGCTATCTCTGCTTTTCTGTCGTGTTAAGAGCAGGAGCCAAGCAGCCCTTAGCTATTTTTGAAAGCAAAGAAGAGGGGCTGAATATGCTCTTTGAGATGACTGAGCGCTATGAGCTTTGTACCAAACTCAATGGTTTTTCCAAGGCCCATACTTACTGCTATAACTACTCTATCGGTAAGTGTGCTGGCGCTTGTATGGGCGATGAAGTCGTGGAGACCTATAACCAGCGAGTGGAGGAAGCCCTTGCCCACTATAGCCTTGTAGGCAGAACCTTTGCCCTTATAGATAAGGGGCGTAATATACATGAGAAAAGTGTCATACTGATAGAGGATGGTAGGATCAAGGGCTATGCCTTTATCTCTCTAAATTATCAGCTTTCCAGACCTATCCTTGAGCGCCACCTTACCCCACTGACACATAACGCTGAGATGGCACACTTAGTAGAACACTACTTACGTACGCACCCCTTGGCCAAGCAAATAGAGATAAAAGATTAACATCTTAGGGGAAAAATCACATTTTTTGTGTAACTTTGCCCCCACGAAAAGAGATATTTTTCCTATGAAAAAACGTACTGTGCTGAATTTGTTATTCTTAGCACTCATTATTTCATTCTTTACCACTAACTTAGGGTATGAGGCCAAGATACTCCTACAACGGATTTTCTCCTCACAAGTGGAGTTTCTCACTCAGGACAAACAATACACTATAGACCCTGATTGGACACTGAAGGATAGGGACAACAAGCAATTTTCTTTCACTCAATCCGAAGGGAAGGTTAGGTTTGTCTATTTCTTTTCCTCTTGGCGGGCAATGAGTATAGCCGACCTGATAGGTATAGACAAGCTCTATCAGGATTATCATGACAAGGTAGCTTTCTATATCATCACCAACGAGTTACCCCAGCCTGTAGAACAAAAGCAACGGGATCGGAAATTCACCTTCAAGGTTACTTACCTTATCCAAGGGGTGAAGATGCCCTTTGATCCTGAGCGTATCCCCTCTGGCTATATCATAGATAAGCAAGACAGAGTGGTTGCTCAGGGCTTCGGAAATACCCGATGGAACAGTGATAAAGTACGTGAATTATTGGATACACTCATAAAATAACACATACAAACCTTATAAAAATATTGTCCTATGAATATAAAAACGAAGTTATCACAAATCTTCAAAAATAAGAATGTACGCTTTTGGGGCTTGCAGGTATGCTTGGCCTTATTTCTCCTTTTTGCAGGTATCTATGCTGTACTGCTCTCCTTGGACGGTTTCACAAGGCATGGAGAATTTATCGTAGTTCCCGACCTTGAACATGTTTCACTAAGCAAAGCCCAAGAGCTTTTAGAGAAAAGCCACCTGCGTTACGAAGTAAGAGATTCTACGTCCTACAATAAGGAATATCCTCCTTATACTGTTATGAAACAGACTCCTGAGGCCAATGAAAAAGTAAAGAAAGACCGCAAGATATATCTTACGCTCAACCCTACCAACTTTAGGAAGATAGACCTACCTAATATTATCCGAAGACCTATAAAGGAAGTTCGTCCCAATCTGGCTTCTCTTAATATTAAGATCGGTAGAGTCACTTATGTCAATGATATCAGTAAGGATGCTGTACTAAGAGCTTTCTACAAAGGAAAAGAAATCAAGCCTGGCGATAAAATCCTTGAAAATTCAACTATAGACTTAGAATGTGGCAATGGATTCTCCATGACTGAACCCAATAATACCGCTGGTAGTAGCTCACAAGAAGGCAATGGTACAGATAATTCAGAAGGTATAGACTTTTAGTTAAATCTTTTAGAATATTTCCGATTATCAAAGAATAAATTGTATATTTACACCCCAAAAAAATAGCCAAATGAAAAAGATATTACTTTCCATACTTTGTATGAGCCTATATGCTTGCCAAGAGAGCAAGCCCGCTGAACCTGAAGTTACCCAAGAAGAAGTAGATAAGCAAGAAGCCCAAAAGCGCTTAGCTGATCTGGGAGACGAGGTTGATGAGTATCCTTCGTTTAAGGAGTGTGAGAGTATCACCACTAAGGACGAAAAACTCAAGTGCTTTACAGATAGGCTCTCCAAGGCTTACCAAGAGGCACTCAACAGCCAAAAATTGGCCATTGGCGGTGCCCTAAGCGATACTATAAAGGTAACCCTTGTAGTGAGCAACGAAGGGGTACTAAGTGTAAAGAGTGTAGAGGCCTCCGATAATACACTGGAGTTGCTGCCCGACTTGGAGAAAATCCTAAAAGATAAGACCGCAGGATTCGAGTTCGTTCTCACTCCAGCCAAGAAAAACCAAGTGAATGTTACCACTGAGTATATACTTCCCTTGGTGATTGATGTAAAATAAAATCATAAAGCCATGCCTAAAATACTATTAGTTGAAGATGAAGCCTCCATACGGCGTGTGCTGGGTAGTATCCTCAGTGAAGAGGACAAAAGCTATCAGATAGAAGAAGCTACCAATGGGCAGGAGGCTATGGATATGATCCAGAAAACAGACTATGACCTGGTACTCTGTGATATAAAAATGCCCAAGAAAGATGGTCTGGAGGTGCTTTTGGAAGCCAAAGCCCTCAAGCCCACCTTACGTATGGTGATGATTTCAGGACATGGCGACTTAGAGACGGCTGTACAAGCCATGAAAATGGGTGCTTTTGACTATATAGCCAAACCACCTGACCTGAATCGGTTGCTCTCTACTGTCCGCAATGCTCTGACCACCAATCCTGTGGAAGAAAAAACACCTAAGGGAGAGACTAAATCCTCAAGGAAAACCTCCCCTACCTCACCCATGATAGGTAAGAGTGCGGCTATACAGAAGATTAAAGACATGATTGACAAGGTTGCCCCTACCGATGTGAGAGTACTCATCACAGGCCCTAATGGTTCTGGAAAGGAACTGGTAGCCCGTGCCCTACACCAAGGCAGTGAGCGTGCCGCGCAGCCTATGATAGAGGTCAATTGTGCGGCTATTCCCTCTGAACTGATAGAAAGTGAATTATTTGGACACATAAAAGGTTCCTTTACCTCGGCTGTGAAAGACCGTGTAGGTAAGTTCGAGGCGGCAGATAAGGGTACTATCTTCTTAGATGAGATTGGGGATATGAGTCTTTCAGCACAGGCCAAGGTATTACGCGCCCTACAAGAGAAGAAAATCACCAAAGTAGGTAGCGAGAAAGACATAGCCGTAGATGTACGAGTGATTGCCGCTACCAACAAAGACCTCAAACAAGAGATTGCCCAAGGACGATTCCGAGAGGACTTATACCACCGCTTGGCGGTTATCCTTTTAGAAGTTCCCTCTTTGAATGAACGTAGAGATGATATCCCCCTTTTGGTAGAGCACTTCACCAAGGGTATCTGTCAGGAACAAGGCATCAACAAACACTTCCAGCCCAAGGCCATAGAACAACTCCAACAATATGACTGGAGTGGAAATGTGCGAGAGCTAAGAAATGTGGTAGAACGCCTGCTGATCCTCTCCGAAGGAGAAGTTACCGTAAAGGATGTCAAGGCATTTGGAGGAAAAGAATAAGAAATGGGAGGCTTTGTGGAGCCTCCCATTTCACTTTAAAATGAAAACAAACTAAATTTAAAACAGCTCTACAGCTTTAAAGAAAAGCTCAAGAGTATATTCTGTAAGGTGTTATCCACTTG
Source organism: uncultured Capnocytophaga sp. (assembly GCA_915070235.1). Classification (GTDB taxonomy): domain Bacteria; phylum Bacteroidota; class Bacteroidia; order Flavobacteriales; family Flavobacteriaceae; genus Capnocytophaga. The sequence goes on from CAJZFM010000071.1 coordinate 5,232, forward strand.
TGGGGTGTCTCTAAGGACACTTTCAAAGATTTGTGGGTGGTAAGCACGAGTAGCTCTATCATAAGAAAGGTCAAGACGCATACTACCGAAACTTACCCCAAGCCCTGTAGAGAAGCCTGTAAGATCACCTATAGGTTTTAGCTCTGTCTTATAAGGACTTTGCTCATACCTATACCCACCTCTAAGGAACAGATGATTTGACTTACTCAATGGCAAACGGTATTCAGCACCAAAACGTAGGGCATTGGTATCTCCTAAAGTATTTTGGATGATAGCGTTTTCTGAATTTTGATTATCAGAAGTAAAGCGCATATATTTATATCCCCTATACATATAGTCCGCACTGAGGATCAATTGCTTGTTCCATACCCAGCTGGCACCTACAGTCCAAGAACCTGGGGTACGGAAATTGTACTTCTCATAAACGGCTATTACATTAGGATTGGCGAAAGTAGCTCCATTATTAGCACTGAGAGACTGTGACATTTCGTCCTGTAGTGTATACCAAGTAGGAGAAGCATAAGTAAGTCCTATACGTAAGCCTGTAGCCACTTCAGCTATAGCTCCTAACTGGAGAGAAAATCCACTTCCGACAGTTCTGACTTCTTCTTTGTATAAGGCAGAATGAATATCTGTAGTATTATTGCTATAATTTTCTTGATATCTGGTTACTACCCTATAATCTACACTATGGGAGTTGAGATTGATCCCAAAAGAAAGAAAATCAAAGCGCCCAGCAAAGTTAAAGTTATATTTGTTCACACCTCCCTCGGTATATCGCTCTACATTCTGTAGAGTAGTCGTGCCATTAGAGAAATTTCTATCATACTGCTTTTCATTCAATATAGCATTTGCCTCATTGTCTGGAGTATTTGGTTTTATCTCTGAACCTGTATTTCGGGGAGTAATCAACCCTGTAGTATAGCCAAGTAGAGCGTTGCGATATCTAAAGGGGTCAGGAGCTCCCCCCATTCTACTATAGATAGCTGATAAGCCTCCTTGTGATTTGCTTTCCCATAGGCCTGTTCTATTATTCTTATAGTAATCATTCAAGAAAAGGTTCTGTTGGCTAATGCCATTGGCAAAATGAGAAAAGTAATCACCAAGATTCACCCCATTGCTCCTATGGGTATATTTCAGATCATTAGCATCAAAATTATGTGTCTTTTGATAGTTAAAAGCAAAGGCTACATTCTTCCAACCTTCCTCTCCTATTGTAATAGGGAATGCTACCCCAAATTGGCTCAATAAGAAATCGGAAGAAATAGTTGAGAGGCCATTGGCATCATTCTTGGAATTAACTCCTGAGAGCGTTACGCTCATTTCGCTTCTTGTAAAAATGGAAGTTCCTGCAGGATTGAGTGCCACGGCCGAGAGATCCCCACCTAAGGAACTAAAGGCTCCACTCATAGCATTGAATCGAGAGGTTCCATTAATCCCCTCCATAGAATAGCGCAGCCCATCGGTAAGATTTTGGGCAGAAAGCACCCCACTAAGTAAGCTAAATCCTATGTATATTATTCTTTTCATCTTTGTTTCTGTTTCTATATTTGTTTAATAATCTCTTTTAGTTCCCTGATATCCACCATCATTTCCACCGCCATAGTTGCTACTACTTTCATGGTAGGAACGAGATGAATTATCATAGGTATTACTGTTATAGCTATTATTGCTGCTATTGTAACTGTTATTGCTACTTCTTGAGGAATAGTCATAACTACGAGTATTTCCTTCGTGATAAGAGCGGGAAGAACTATCGTAAGAATTGTTATTATAATTCCCATAAGAGCGATAGGTACCATTGTTTTGGTAACTGCTATTGTCATAACGGCTACTGTCGCCTCTTCTACCATTGGTAGGTGAGTATCTATGAGAGGTATTTCCGTAAGGGTCTTGGTAGTAATAGTAATTATTTTCCCTATTGTAGCGATAAGAAGGATAATAATAGTAGTTATATCCATAATAAGGATAATAGTAATTATACCCATAGTAAGGATAGTAATAATTATATCCATAATAAGGATAATAATAGTTATATCCGTAATAAGGGTAGTAATAGCTATCATAGTAGCGCCAGCTCCAGTAAGGATCATAAGTACCTACCGAGAATCCTATACTCCAGCGAGAACGTGGATAGTAGTAGGATGAGGAATAATAGCCTCCCCATGCCCCTGAACCCCAATAGTAAGGACTATCTACATAATTATTGTATATATTCACAGACGAAGGGCGGGCATTGTCTCCCCAACTGCCATAAGTATTATAGGGGGCACTCTGCTGTTGGGTGTCTGTACGATAACCCTCTACATTGGTCATAGGGGTATAGGAAGGAGCAGGACGCTGTACCTGTTGTTCAAAATCCTTATACCGTGCTATTTTCTGATTAAGTTGCTCGCGATAACTACCACTTTGCTCATAATTTCTCTCATAACGTGGTGCTTCTCTCTGATACACAGGTCGTGGTGCTTCGTCCCCATAGATACCATCATCGTAACCTACTCCAGAATAAGCTCCACAAGCACTAAGCCCTACCAGTGCTGTAAAAGCAACTGCTGTATGGATGATTGCTGTCTTTCTCATAACAATATTATTTAGTTTGTTGATTATCAGTACTTTTATTTATTTTATGAAATTCCTCTCTGCAAAAGGAGTGCATTTCCAAAATTATTTTGTACTTTTGCACACAAAGTACAATTTTTGTGCCAAAGATTTTAGTATGAGTAAAAATTTAACATCAAGAGCAGAAGATTATTCCAAGTGGTATAATGAACTCGTTGTAAAAGCTGGGCTTGCCGAGAGTTCGGGAGTGCGTGGCTGTATGGTTATCAAGCCCTATGGCTATGCCATTTGGGAACGTATGCGTGATATCTTAGACAAAATGTTTAAGGATACAGGCCATCAGAATGCCTATTTTCCTATTTTTGTCCCCAAAAGTTATTTTGAAGCAGAAGAGAAAAATGCAGAAGGCTTTGCCAAGGAATGTGCCGTGGTTACTCACTATCGCCTTAAAGCTGACCCTAACCAAAAGGGCAAACTCATGGTAGATCCTCAGGCCAAATTGGAGGAAGAACTTATCGTACGCCCTACCAGTGAGGCCATTATTTGGAATACCTATAAGAACTGGATACAGTCCTACCGTGACCTTCCCTTGCTCATTAACCAATGGGCAAATGTTGTGCGTTGGGAGATGCGCACTCGCCTCTTCCTACGTACCGCTGAGTTTCTTTGGCAAGAAGGACATACCGCCCATGCCACACGTGAGGAAGCTGTGGAAGAAGCCCAAAAAATGAACGATGTATATGCTACCTTCGTAGAAAAATATATGGGTGTCCCTGTGATTCGTGGACATAAAACTGAGAGTGAACGCTTTGCTGGGGCTGATGATACTTATTGTATAGAAGCCCTCATGCAGGATGGAAAAGCTTTGCAGGCTGGTACATCTCACTTCTTGGGGCAGAATTTTGCCAAGGCCTTCGAAGTAAAGTTTGCCAACAAAGAAGGAGTCTTGGATTACGTATGGGCAAGCTCTTGGGGTGTCTCTACCCGACTTATGGGGGCCTTGATCATGAGTCATAGTGATGACAATGGCTTAGTACTACCTCCACTTTTGGCTCCTATACAGGTGGTCATTGTACCTATATACAAGGGAGAAGAGCAGCTACAAGCCATCCGTGA
>CAJZFM010000072.1 GCA_915070235.1 uncultured Capnocytophaga sp.
TTTGGTAGCCGACAAAAGCGAATACCTACAACAGCTCAACGAATTTACTACCGATAATATCCCGCCGAGCTCCCCTGTCATCGAGGTATTCAATAAGGAAAAATACACTCAGAGCGTAAACAAATTCCAGGAAATCAACAAATTAAAAGATTCGCTTTCTACCAAAACACAACAATTCGAGGAAGTCCTCAAGAGCCTAATGATGACCATGGCCAATTCTGTACAGGCTATCTCCGCCCTTAAGGTAGCCTCAACCGATAAGGTGATCAATGAATCCAATAGAATACTATACCAAATTCTTAAGTCTCCCTACAACCACTATTCTCCTATTTTAGAACATGAGGAGATTGAGCGTATCCGTCAGGAAAAATTCGACTATAGTGATTCTATGCAGGGTTATCAGCCTTTCCAGCTCAAGCCTAGTTCACGTGTACACTACAACCTGCTTACAGGTATGTGGACAGCCGAGGATGGTAGTACCACTCATATGCCCTTCGGAGTTCACCAAATCTACGAGGAAATCGTCGCTCCCATAGTACAAAATCTTATGCAGGAGAACCGCATAGAGCGCCTTAAGATATACAACCATATCAAAGACCAAAAAATGAGCTACCTCAATAAGTGGCATCAGGATGTAGAGGCCTTCTATAGGGCAAGCCGTGCCGAAAGCTCCGATATTATCAACCTTATGCAGGAAAGTCTCCGTGAATATGTAGCCGCCTACAATGCCTTGACTAGCCTACAACGTACTGAAGATAGTATGGTTCAGTCCAATGATAACAATCTGGATACCACTATTGTCAATGTAGCAGATAATTCCGCTGAAACTATTTCCGCCTTCACCCTACAATCACAGGAGTTTGCGAAAGTACAAACTGATTTCGAGGACTATATGGATCGCCTCAAAGAGGATATCGACCAAAAAGCCGAGAAATTCGGACATGTGGAATACTACGATGCCAAATTGCGCGATGGACATTCCAACGAAATTGCAGTAGCTACCGATGAAGTACGCTTCTTGGACGAACGTCGCAAACCGCTCGCCCTTGTCAATCCGCTATTTGCCAAAACTTCTGAGCTACCCCCTGCGCCGAATGTAGAGGAAATTACCTTCGAACATATTTCGCTCAACCTTCCTGTTATTGCTAAAAATGCACTAGAAGACCTCAAGGAAGCCCAAGAGACCGAAGAAACTATTACTAACGCTTAAACCGCTGAAAATATGGCACGTATAGATTGTTTACTGGATACAAAGCCTATGGCTCCCGAGATGAACTCCATCTCCAATCATATCAAAGGTACTACAGCTGCTGTAGTAGCCATGCAGACTGCTGTAGTTTTAGCCGAACAAAAAGCTGCTGATCAAGTATGTAGCAACGTCAACAAAGGGTTCTATACCATGATGCGTTCGCAAATATCCCAAAAAATAGCCTCCCTACAGAGTCAGGTAGATTCCTACCTTATGCAGCTCAATGCTCAGCGCAAACAGCTCTTGGCTATCCGTACTCGTATGGAACGTGATTACAACATGATCTGTAACCGCTACATGAGGCTCTTCAACGGACTGAACCAAAACCTACGCCAGCGTGTCTTCGAACTGGATAAACCAACCATCGATTTTGCTGTACGCGAAGTGGAGCGTGTCTCCAACAGAACCAAATACCTTACCGCTACCGTTCCTGTCGCTCAAGTGGAATCCTTGGCCGATAGCCAAAAAATTCTAGCTTCTAATATCAAAAACCGAGGGGCCAAAGTAATAGCTTCCATGAGTGCCTTCCTTTCGGCTTCTCTCCAGCAGAAGAAACTTACCGATAAGGTGCTCCTAACCCACAACCATGCACAGACAGAATCCTTGGCTATACCTGTACTTATTAGCGAATGCAATTTCGATAAGTTCGATACCAAAAACCTCGATATCTTCATTTGCGAATCCCTCCTAAGTGCCCCCGCTCAGAGTGCTGTACGCAACACCCTAAACCAACAGCTCGAATCCCTCCAATGGGAAAAACAAACCCAAAACGATAAGGAAATAAAGAGTGAATTTAGCAAACTTATTGCTGCCTCCACTGCCCCTGATCGGGTAAAGGAACTCGCACAAAAACTATTTGCTAACAACCCTTTTCAAACCATTAAAAATCAATAACTTATGAGTTACACTAGAACATTTAGTAAGGATATAAGAATTTCATATTCGGGAACCGTAAGTTATCCCCCTTCCAAGACGGGAGGAGTTAGAACCTATAGTGGCACCGCTACCGAAACGGTACATGTGAATATAGAAGTGGATACGCTCCCCTTCGATGAGAGTGTCGTGAATTGTACTCATACGGTCAATGGACTGACCTCCTCGGTGACAGCTACCGAAGCGGCTCAGATCGTGGCCATCGACAAAAATGCTCAAAAAGTAGGTAGTACTATTATCAATGGGTTTTTCAATACTATCCGCTTGGAAATCGACCAGCAGATCATGCAACTCAATACCCGAATCGAGGCTACTCTCTTGCACCTACGCGAATTGGGTAAACGCTGTGTGGAAAAACAAAAACAGATGGAGCGAGATTACCATAATATCGCTAATCGTTATCAGAAGATATTCAATGACCTCAATCAAGAGTTGTCCAACCGTATCCAACAGTTGGATAAGCCCATCTTCCTTTTCAAGCAACAAAGTGATGACCAACAAAGCCGTACCATAGGCAATGACTTAGCTTCGACTGCTACCGTATTTGCAAGCGAAGGGGCGGACTTGCAAGCTCGTATCAGTGCCTCTATTACCAAAAAAAGAGCTTTCGATTCTTTGGGAAAAGCCAATACTTTCCTATGGAAACAAAAAAGATTAGAGGAGACTATCGATAAGAATATGCTTGAGGAAGCGACACAAGGAACTCGATATGCTCCAGTATGCTTTGTGGAAACTCAAGGAGATAATAATCAAATCGATAAAAAAGTATATCCCTCCCAGCTACTCTCTGAGGTAACCCCTAACGAACTGCTTAGTTCTTTCGAAGAAAAGGCTTGGGACAACCTCCCTAAAGAAGAAAGCGGACAGATAAGTAGGTATTTTAACGCCGAACTTAACCAGAAATACAATCAAGGGGATACCCATACTTCTCGCGTAAGAGAACATATCCTCAAATTACTAAATTTCAATCATATAAAAAGCCTATAATCATGAATGAACTAAAAGAAATTCGTTTCAATGAGAGTAATATACAGCTAAAAGATAACTTAGTCAAAGGAAGTATCCTTCCTGAAAAAGTAGCCGAACTCACCCGTACCATTACCGTACAAGGCAATACAATTATCGAAGGACCTGTCTTTGCTCATAAGCTGGAAATACAAAACGGAAATCTCGAAATACAAGGTGCAGTATTCACCCAGCTGGAACTCTATGTCAATAGTGAAGCCCAAGGGGATATTACCTTTAAGAAGAGTGTAGGGTCAGCCAACTCTATCGTATCAAGAGCCTCCCTAGTTAAACCTGTTTTCCACTCGGATATCAATGCCAAGAGTGTCACCCTCTACAATGCCTTTGTAGCAGGAAGTATCTATGCCGATGAGGTTATCTTGGAAAACTCTGTTGTATGTGGCGGGGTATTCTCTACCCAACAGATAGAGTTAAAGAACTGTATTGTAGGCACTTTCAATGCTCCTTCGGTACGAGTAGAAGGGCTGTTATACCTGTTGCTCCCTAGTGCTTTTTCTATAGAAAAGATGCTTACCACTGCTGATACGAGACTTTATAACCTAAGCCTAGCCGACCTCGGCGCTCTATACAGGGGACTCGAACAAGCGCCTAACTCTGGAAAAATAGCTATGGATATTCAGACCGATGAGGTCAAGTCCTCCCTCTCCGATCAGGATATACAGAAAACACTACGTAGCTATACCGTAATTGGTAAGGTATTGGCGGCTGACCTACTTGATACCGATAAGTTCCAAAACCATTTCCTCCTTACGGCTGCCAGCCTCGGAAGTCAATTGCTCAAAACCTATGACTTAGGCCCTAACAAAGAGGGGGAACCCTCCTTGCTGACTATAGAAAACATTCGAGATTTCTTCTTTGATATCCTCAATGGAAAAATTGATATTCAAGAGATCAATGGCAAGTTCAATATCTCTGATATAACAGGCAAATTCTAACTACAATAATGCAAAAAATCCGACCCATTGCTGAGTCGGATTTTTTATTATGAAAAAAATAGTTTTAACCTCCAAAGTCATCAAAACGAATGTTTTCGTCAGGCATACCGAAGTCTTGTCCCATTTTCTGAACGGCCTTGTTCATCATCGGAGGACCACAGAAGTACAATTCTATATCTTCTGGTGCTTCGTGTTTGCTCAAGTATTGTTCTATTACAGCATTATGTACAAAGCCTAAGAAACCATCGCCTTCTTTGTCATGAATGTCTTTCTTCACTTTCCAGTTGTCCTCTGGTAGGGGCTCGGAAAGCACGATAAAGAACTTGAAGTTAGGGAACTCACGCTCTAGCTCACGGAAGTGCTCTACATAGAAGAGTTCTCGCTTAGAACGACCTCCATACCAGTAAGTTACGGTACGTTTTGTCTTTAAGGTTTTGAACAAGTGGTATAGGTGCGAACGCATAGGCGCCATACCTGCTCCTCCACCTACATACAACATCTCAGCATCGGAGTCATTGATAAAGAACTCTCCATAAGGCCCTGAAATGGTTACCTTGTCTCCTGGCTTGCGAGAGAAGATGTAAGAAGAGGCTACCCCTGGATTTACATCCATCCAGCCGCCTTTAGCTCTGTCAAAAGGAGGAGTGGCGATACGTACGTTAAGCATGATTTCGCGTCCTTCCGCAGGGTAAGAGGCCATAGAGTAAGCACGCTCTGCTGGTTCTGGGTTTTTCATCACCAGTGGCCATAGCTTGAACTTATCCCATTCCATCTTGAACTTCTCAGGCTCACCTGGGTGTTCTACTGGGTGTGCAGTGATGTCGATATCGGAGTATTTTACCTCGCAAGGAGGGATTTCTATCTGGATATATCCCCCTGGCTTGTAGTCCATATCTTCTGGGATTTCCACTACAAACTCTTTGATGAAGGAGGCCACATTGTAGTTTCTCACTACAGTTGCTTCCCACTTCTTGATACCGAAGACCTGTTCAGGTACCCCGATTTTCATATCTTGTTTTACTTTCACTTGGCAGGCAAGGCGTACCCCCTCTTTGAGTTCTTTTTTGGTAAAGTGAGGAGTTTCGGTAGGAAGCGCTTCTCCCCCACCCTCATACACGTGGCATTCGCACTGCAAGCAAGATCCCTTACCCCCACAAGCAGATGGCAAGAATATCTTCTCATTACCCAAGGTAGAAAGCAAGGAACCACCTATGGGAACTTCTATTACCTTATCATTATTGATGGTAATCTTCACTGGCCCCGATGGGGTTAGTTTTTGTTTTACATAAAGCAAAATCGCCACTAACAAGAGGATTATCACTAATAATCCTACCACCGTTACCGTAATAGTTGTTAATATATCACTTGCTAAAATCATTACTTAAGTCTTTTGTGTTATTGGCTAATTTATCAGTTTTTACTTCTTGTTGAACGGTTGTAGTCTCTTTCTTAGGTTCTTCCTTCTTGCTGCTACCACCGGTGAGCATACCACCAAAGCTCATAAAGCCAATGGCCATAAGCCCTGTGGTGATGAAGGTAATCCCTAAGCCTCGCAAAGGTGCTGGTACATGAGAATAACGTATTTTCTCACGAATAGCAGCCAAGGCTAAGATCGCAATAGCCCAACCCAATCCTGAGCTGAATCCATAGGCTACAGATAGTCCAAAGGAGTGGATAGTTTCCTCACGAGATTGCATAAAGAGCGATCCACCTAAGATAGCACAGTTCACCGCAATAAGGGGCAAGAAAATACCCAAGGAGTTATACAAGGAAGGAGAGAACTTCTCTACAATGATCTCAACCAACTGTACCATGGTAGCTACCGTTGCGATAAAGAGGATATAAGTGAGGAAGCTCAAGTCATAAGAGGCATATTCCGCTCCGAGCCATGATAGGGCACCTTCTTTGAGAATATACTGGTTAAGCAAGTAGTTCATAGGCACCGTAAGGGTTTGCACGAAAACTACAGCCGCTCCCAAGCCTATAGCAGTGGATACCTTTTTGGATACCGCCAAGAACGAACACATACCCAAGAAGGTAGCGAAAATCATATTCTCTGAGAATACAGATTTAAATATCAGTGTTAAATATTCTAACATTTTCTTTTCGTTTTAAGTGATTAATGACCTTCTTCTATAAGGGCTTTGTTACGTGAACGCTGTACCCATACTACAATACCATAGGTTACCAAGGCCATAGGGGCCAAAAGCATAAAGCCGTTGTTTTCATAACCCAAGGCATACACTCCTGTCTTCTTGATAGGGTCGCCTAATACTTGGAAACCAAGTATAGTACCAGAACCTAAGAGTTCTCTAAAGAATGCTACAATAAGCAAGGCGATAGAGTACCCTCCTGCGTTTCCAAGGGCGTCAAGGAAAGACTTCCCTGGAGGATTCCCCAAGGCAAAAGCCTCAAAACGTCCCATCAAAATACAGTTGGTGATGATAAGCCCCACATATACTGATAGCTGTTTGCTTAGATCATATACATAGGCTTTGAGCACGAAATCCACCACAATTACCAAGGCAGCCGCTACGATGAGCTGGGCGATGATACGAATCTTGGGTGGTATCACATTTCTAAGCAAAGAAATGGCTACATTCCCCATGGCCAATACGAAGGTAAAGGAAAGGCTCATCACGATTGCCGCTTTGAGCTGTGCGGTAATGGCCAATGCGGAGCAGATCCCCAATACCTGTACCGTTACGGGGTTATTATCCCATAGGGGATCAGTTACTAATTTAATATCTTTTTTTGTTAGTCCCATAGTCTTATTGGTTTAAACTTTTAATATAGGCTACATAAGGGGAAAGTCCGTGTGCGATCATCTCTGCTACCCCGTTTCCAGTAAGGGTGGCTCCAGCGATGGCATCTACCTTTCCGTCCTCTTTACGTTTGTTTTCTGGGTCTGCGTTGCTCTTTGAGATCTGAACACTCTGGAAGGCGCCATTGGCATCCAAAACATGCTCTCCTATGAAGTCATCCATGAAGAAACGTTCCTTGATATTGGCTCCCAAACCGGCAGTCTCTCCCTTGTGGTCAAAGAATACTCCTTGTATCACAAAGTCCTTATCTACGGCTATATAGCCCCAGATAGCATCCCACAATCCACGCCCATTTACAGGAATGATATAGAGGGTCTTTCCGTCTTTCTCTCCTACATAGAGGGGAAGTCCTGAGCGGTGTCCGTTGAAGTTGATAAGGTCTTCAGCTCCTTTTACTTCCTTAGCAGTATTGCTCTGAGGATCTATAAGGTACTGTGCCTTTACATATTTGTCAAACTCAGTATTGGCCTCTGCGGTAGTGAGGAAAACTACTTTACCTTCCCCAAGGGCGCCTTCGTTATGATTCACACCCATGGCATAAAGGATATTTTGCTTTTTCTCCAATTTCTTGTTTTCACTGATCTGGCCGCTAAGTGCGGAAGAAATCCCCGCTAGCAAAGCCCCTACGATTACCACCATGACAATGGCGAAAATCACTGTATATGAATTACTTTCTGTCTTGACTGCCATAATTATGCGGTTTTAGTAGTTAGTTTTAAGCGTTTTTTACGGCGAGACACATTGGCCTGTACCACAAAGTGGTCTATAGTTGGAGCCAATACGTTCATCAGCAAGATAGCGAGCATCACCCCTTCTGGATAAGCTGGGTTGAAGCAACGTATCATAATGGCAAAGAAGCCTGCGAAGAAGCCGTAAATGTATTTCCCTGTGTTGGTCTGTGCAGCTGTTACTGGATCGGTAGCCATGAAGACTGCCCCAAAGGCCAAACCTCCGATAAGCAAGTGCTCATAAGCTGGTAAGCTCCACAAAGCGTAGAACTGGGTGCCTTCCATACTTGGTGCCAAGCAGTTAAAGATACTTCCCATTACAAAAGCCCCTACAAAGGTACTGAGGATAATACGCCAAGAAGCAATCTTGGTATAGATAAGGAACAAAGCACCTAAGAGGATAAGCAGTGTAGAGGTCTCCCCTACCGAACCTGGGATAAACCCATAGAAGAGGTCAGATAGCTGGTAAGTACCTGTCTGCCCTTGGGCTAAGTTTCCTAAGATGGTCTCTCCTGATACGGCATCAAGTTGTGCGCCACCTGCAATTTCCTTGGCTCTGTCCAAGGCACCTTCTACCCATACCTTGTCTCCTGTCATATAAGTAGGATAAGCGAAGAATAGGAAGGCACGGATCGTAAGGGCAGGGTTTAGGATATTCATACCTGTACCACCGAATACTTCCTTACCAATAATTACTCCGAAAGCTACTGCTACAGCAAGCATCCAAAGAGGAATGTCTATAGGTACGATAAGGGGTACGAGCATCCCTGTTACAAGGTAACCTTCTTCTACTTCGTGCTTGCGAATGGTTGCAAAAATAAACTCAATTCCCAAACCTACAAGGTAGGAAACAATTACCAAGGGAAGTACTTTCATCGCCCCTATACAGAAGTTAGTCCCACTCCAGAAGTCTCCACTGAAAAAGGACATACCTGCCTGAGGTTCTAACGTACCAAAAGCCACTTGGTGTTGGTATCCTGCATTGAAAATACCAAAAATCAAGCAGGGAATCAGCGCCATAATCACGGTGTTCATAGTCCGCTTTAGGTCGTCTGCTGCCTTAATGTGAGTACCCCCATGGGTTACCTCATTAGGCGTATAAAGGAAAGTGTGGAGCGCATTGAAGGTCGTTTCCCACTTGGTCCCCTTATACTTTTCTTTTAGTGTATGTAATTTACTTTTTAAACTCATTTTATTAT
>CAJZFM010000073.1 GCA_915070235.1 uncultured Capnocytophaga sp.
CTTCCGCGCGTATTAGCCGGTATTTTAGAAAACTACCAAACCCCCGAAGGTATTGTAGTCCCCAAAATCCTTAGAAAATACACCGGCTTTGATATTATCAACTAATCCTACACTTTGTCAAAGTCCTTAATTGCCCGTGCGGCTCGCACCTTTGAAAAAGTCTATCATACAGCTACTTAAAAACCGAATTACAAGCCTCTTCCAAGCGAAGAGGTTTTTTTGTATTCACCAATTTGCTAATTTTCCTCCTGCCCCCCTAACTCTACCAAATCATCAAAACAATGAGCCAATTAGAAAATTAACAAATAAGTTAATTAGCTAATTGGCTAATTTGCAAATTATCCCTACCTTTGTCCCCTCAAGAAATACAACTTATGAAAAGTAAATGGACTTTAGAAAATGATGTAAACGATTGGGTAAAAGAAAAACTCAATAGCCTAAACCTGAAAAAACATACCGATTGGAACGAAGAAACCTCTATGAGTAACTACCTAAAAGAAGCACTAAAAGGTTCTGCGAAAACCAAGAATAAAACCAATTTCGGAATCCCCGATTTCCATATCGAAAAATATAACCTACCCATCATCATCGAAGATAAATTGAACCACTCCAAACTCATCGCCCAAAACAAAGACGGAGTAAAGTTCGATGATAAATCCATTAGCCAATACGCCGTAAATGGCGCCCTGCACTACGCTTTCAATATGATTGCAAGTGCCAAATATACCGAAGTAATCGCCATAGGTGTCGCCGGAGATAGCCAGCAAAATGTAGAAATAAAAGTCTACTACGTATTTGGATCCGCCAAAAATGCCTACAAAGAGCTTGAAACCGTCAAAGAACTCGACTTCTTAGAAAATAAAGCTTCTTTCCAAGCATTCTACGAAGCAGCTGTCCTCAGCGAAGAGGAAAAACACCAAATCCTCATCGAAAGCCAAGCTACCCTACAAGGATATGCCAAAAAGTTAAACAAACTAATGCATAGCCATAACATAACCGCACCCCAACGCGTACTCTATGTATCAGGAATGCTCCTTTCTATGCAGGATATTGAAGACCTCAATGGCAATAAAGAATACGGCTTAACCCCCGATGACCTACAAGGCTCCCAAACTGCCACCAAAAGAGACGGCAAAAAAATCGTAGACCAAATAAAAGCCTTCCTTGATGTACGCCAAATTCCCGAAGAAAAGAAAAACCTAATGCTCGCCTCCTTTGGCGAAATATCCAAAGATGCACAACGCGATGAGTTGACCAACTGCCACAAAGAAGTAGCCGAATTTATAAATGGTAAAGCCTCTGTTAGCAAACAAGTCTTCACCTTCATTTATGAATACATCTTCAAATCCATCGACGGATTAGGAGGACATATCGATATTATGGGCGAAATGTATTCCGAATTCCTAAAATACGCATTAGGCGATGGCAAAGAATTAGGCATCGTCCTAACACCTCCCTACATCACCAAAATGATGGCACAAATACTCAATATCACTAGCGAGAACAAAGTGATGGACTTAGCCACAGGCTCCGCCGGATTCCTCGTATCCGCAATGGAGCTAATGATCGAAAACGTAAATACTCAATTCGGAAAAAACACCACCAAAGCACAAGAAAAAATAAACCACCTCAAAAAAAATAACCTACTCGGTATCGAGCTTAATGCCGAAATGTATACACTCGCCACCACTAATATGATACTGCGTGGTGATGGATCAAGCCGAATAGAAAAAGGCTCTGCCTTCAACCGCCCCGAATACCTCTTTACCGACTTCAATGCCGACAGAGTACTGCTCAACCCCCCTTTCTCTTTTGAAGAAAAAGGACTCCCCTTTATTGCCTACGGATTAGATAAAATGCAAAAAGACGGCTTAGGCGCCATCATCATTCAAGACAGCGCAGGAAGCGGAGAAGCTATCAAAACAGCCCGAGAAATCCTCAAAAAACACACTCTCCTTGCCTCTATCAAAATGCCATTAGACCTTTTCGCTCCAATGGCTGATGTGCAAACCTCTATTTATATTTTCAAAGCACACACGCCCCATGACTACCAGAAAACCGTTAGGTTTATCGATTTTAGAGAAGATGGTTACAAGCGCACCAAACGAGGTATTTTAGAAAAAGACAACCCCACACAGCGCTATCAAGACATCATCAAAATATACAAAGCAGGACACCGCGCCCAAGTCGATAATACCCTTTGGAACCTCAAAAAAACCTATATAGAAGACTTCATCACCCCCGAAGGAAACGATTGGAACTTTGAAAAACACCAAACCCCCGACACCATCCCCACCCTCGCCGACTTCAAAAAAACCGTCGCCGACTACCTCGCTTGGGAAGTAACCAATCTACTAAAAACACAAAACACCCCCGATGAGCACTTGGGAAAATAAACGCCCACTTAACACAAAAACTCCAAACAGTTAAGTGGGCAGAATTTACCATTGGAGATTTGTTTGATATTAATCCTACAAAATATTATAAACTACCCAATGAGGTAATTATTTCTAAAAATGGTTGTGTCCCCTTAATATCCAATTCATCAACTGATAATGGTGTTATGGGATACTCAAATATGAAAGCTAATAACAAAGGAAATTCTCTAACTTGTTCAGACACTACTATGGGGGCTGAAACAATGTTTTATCAAGAAAAAGATTTTATTGGGTATTCTCATATACAACATTTAGTGCCTAAATTCAAAGTATTTAATAAAGCTATTGCTTATATGATTATTACCGCATCACGAATTGCTACAGCTAATAAATATGACTATGGTACAAAATTTAATAGGAAAGCTATGAATGCTACTAAAATCACTCTCCCCACCCATAACGGAGCCATAGATTTCGCCTTTATGGAAACCTTTATAGCTGAGCTGGAAGCTCAGCGTGTAGTTGAGTTAGAAGTTCAGCGCAATACAGAGCTGGAAGCTTACTTAACCGTTACAGGACTTAAAGACTACACCCTTACCCAAGAAGAAGAAGAAACCCTAAACAGTTTAGATAAAGTACAGTGGAAAGAATATAATTTAAATGATTTATATGGTAATGCTACACGCGGAAAACGACTAAAAAGTACCGACCGTATAACAGGAAAATTACCTTTTGTAACCGCAGGTGAAGCCGATACAGGTATTTCAGATTTTATAGGAAACAAAGTAACTATCTTTTCTGAGAATACCACAACTATTGATATGTTCGGTTCAGCCAAATACAGAAACTATTCTTATGGAGGAGATGACCATATAGCTGTTGTGCATACCGAAAAAGTACCCAAATATGCCGCTATTTTTGTAACTTCAGCTATACACAAAGTATCTTATGCAGGGCAATTCAGTTATTCACGTAACTTTTATGCTAAAGATGCAGATGAGCTAAACATTTTTCTCCCCACTAAAAACGGCACCCCCGATTACGATTTTATGAACACCTACATCTCTGCCATTCACAAAGTAGTCATCAAAGAAGTCGTCCTCTATGCCGAAAAGAAAATACAAGCCACTAAAGAGGTTATAAAATAACCACACACAAAAAACCAGATTGCTGTTGGCTTTGAGTTAGTTTGGAGCATTTGCTTTTATAAATAAAAATACTTACTTTTGCAGGAAATAAAACGACCTATGCTATGTGGCAGGTGGAAAAGAAAAAAATATTAGGGCTTTTCTCAGTGGTGCGGGGGTATAATATCCTGATGCTGTGTGTGGCTCAATACCTAACAGCTATCTTTATTCTATCAAGGGCACCTGTAAAGAGGGTATTGCTTGATGGGCGGCTCTTTGCTATAGTGCTCTCTGGAGCTTTGGCAGTGGCAGGGGGCTATATCATCAATGCGTTCTATGATAAGGAAAAGGATATGATCAACAAGCCTACACGGGCGATGATAGATCGCTTGGTGGGACAAAATACGAAACTTACTCTCTACTTCGTGCTGAATTTTCTTTCGGTGATTGTGGCCAGCTATGTGTCTTTTGCGGCGGTGCTGTTCTTCTCTATCTATATCTTTATGATGTGGTTCTACTCGCATCGCTTGAAGAAAATGGTGCTGGTGGGCAATATCATCTCAGGGATACTCTCCATTATTCCTTTCTTTGCTATATTTGTGTATTATCATAATTTTCAGAAGGTTATATTTGTCCATGCGGCTTTTCTTTACTACTTGCTCTTGGCCAAGGACTTTGTGAAAGACCTACAGAATATCAAGGGAGATTTTGCCTTGGGTTACCACACCATAGCTACTGATTATGGAGAGCGAAGCTCTAAGCAACTGATTAGTTTGCTGGTAGGGCTGACGCTTCTGTGTGTGTATTTCTTGACATCTTTCCCTGATACAGGGGCAATGAAGTACTATTTCATCTTGGCTGCCATTGTGCTGCTGGCTGTCTTTACCCCTATTCTATGGCGGAGCAAGACAGAGGTGCATTATGCTTTCTTGCGAAACCTACTGAAGGTGATTATCGTGGTGGGCGTGTTCTGTATAGTATTGGTAAGAAGATAATGAAAAGTGAAAAGTGAAAAGTGAAGAGTACGAACTTAGACTAATCACTAACCACTAATCACTAACTACTAATGATTTCTTTTCCCTTTAAGGTACCAATAACCTTTGCTAGCGGCGAAGCCTAAGGCAAAGAGGGTGAGGAAGAAAAGGAATACTTTAGCTAAGAGAGCAAAGTCAATAGGTTCGCTCTTAGGGACATAGATGATTTGGGCACTTGCAGTGGCGGTAAGGCCTAAGAGGATAATAAGAATATTGACCATAAGGAGCACTTCCAAACGCAGATCTTTCTCTGGTAGTAGCGCAGCGATGCCCTTGGTACCCAATAACATAAAAACAAATAGGGTAAGACAAGCATAGAGGGTTGTTTTGGCGAAGTCGGCTCCTGAGAAAAAGAAGAAAGCCTGTGCCAGCACATAGATAAGACAAGGGAAGAGTAGTAGGCCAGGGAAAGCCAAAAGGATACGTTGGGCCTTGCTACGGCGGTTTTGGTAGTAGTCCCTAAGAGCAATGAATGCAAAAAGTAGTCCTATGGCTGATTCTATGGTAATTAGTACAGCCATGTCGCTTAGTATCTTAGGGGAGGCGAGCCACTGGCTGAGGGTCGTTTGGGATTGTTCGGAGGCAAAGTCGTAACTACCCCAAAGGAAGGCCACTAGTACGCCTGCCCATAGGGCTATCTGCCACAACCTCCAGAAGCTGAGCTTGAGGAGGGTGCTAAAAAAGATGAAGATAATTAGTAAAGCAATCAGCATAATTATTGCAAATAAGCATGGGGTTCGCCCTCAAAGCTCACTTCAATGTGTTCTTGTAGAGAGGTGGAGAGGGAAAGTCCTTTGAAATCGGCCTTGATAGGGAATTTCTTATGGTTACGGTTGACCAGCACAGCGGTTTTGAGTTGCTTGAGGGGCACCTCAAGAAAGTGCTTAACGCCATAGATAAGGGTGGCACCACTACTAAGGACGTCATCTACCAAGACAACGGACTGGTTGGTGTATTCCTCCACGGGTAGAGAGGTGGTTACAGGGGCTAAGACATTGGTTTTATTGACCTTAACACTACACAGTATCACAGGGACAGGGCAGATGCGGCTTAGCTCCTCATGTAGCTTCTCGGCAAAGATGTATCCGTTGCGCTCTATGCCTGCAAGGATAATCTTCTCTTGGTGTATGTTAGCCTCATAGATTTGGTAGGCTATACGACGGATCTTGTGAGCGATTTGCTCGGAGGTAAGAATGGTAGTCATCTTTATTAGTTTTGAGTTTTTGAGTTCTGAGTTTTGAGTTTTTTTAAGGCTCAAAATTAAGGGCTCAAAATATAAAATTTAGAAATCAAGGAACTCATCGAGTTCGCGGCGGTCTTTTTTGGTAGGGCGACCTTCGCCTTTTTGGCGGTAATATTCTTGGGCTTGTTGTTGGGCTTTGGCCTGCTCAAAGGCTTCTTCAGGAGTGTTGTCTGTACAATAGAGACCGACAAGCTTAGCACCCACGCGTGATTCGGGTAGGTCATTGACCAGAATCTCATAGGTGATTTGGTCTTTTTTGATCTGCACCTTGTCCTGAGGGAAGACCTCCTTGGAGGCTTTGGCAACCTCTCCGTTGATACGTATATGACCTTTCTTGCAGGCCTCGGTGGCGATGCTACGTGTTTTGTAATAGCGTATGCACCAGAGATATTTGTCAATTCGCATAACTTAGGTGAATAGTGAATAGAGAACAGAGAAAAATTAAAGTAAAAATTTCATGCAAAAATACGAGATTTTTTTGTAACTTGCACCCAAATTAAAGTATTTATTTTTCTAATGATAAAAAAGAGTATTCTATTGATGTCGTTTGCCTTATTAGGCTTGTATTCGTGTAAGAAAAGTGAGGATAATGGGGAGAAGATTCGTGAGATGACCGAGGTGATTCCAGAGAATGATCAGGCTATACAGGCCTACCTTAAGAGCCATTATTGCGAGTTGGACAGCGATGGGAACATCGTTTTAGGAGCTGTGGGGAGTACAGGCAAGACTTCTATTTGGGATAGAGCAGACCTTAAGCGCAAAGATCTAAGGGTGTTAGACCAGCATAACAACTATGTTACCAATACCATGTATTATGTGATATTGCGCGAGGGCAATGGACAGCAGGCCACTGTGGCAGATCGCTCCTTTATGCTCTATAAAGCAGAATCGCTTGATGGAAAGGTATATGATGACGGGAATCTCTTTGTAAGTCGTAATTGGATGGACTTGCTTGGAACTGAAGCGAGTGTCTATCGTGGTGGTACAGTAATGGGTTTTCGTGAAGCTGTAGCGCTGTTAAAGGCTTCGGCTTCCCCAATAACAGAGCAGAGCAATGGTAAGTTAGTGGCTCCTACCGATGGAGGTGTAGGGGTGTTCTTCATGCCTTCGGGGATTACTTACTATACAGGTACTTCCACTATTCCTGCCTATACACCCTTGATATTTGAAATAAATCTCTTAAAAACAGAGCGTTACGACCACGATGGCGATGGTATCCCATCTATAAATGAGATACAACACCATGAAGATGGTACCATTACCTTCCCTGACTGTAATGGAAATGGAAGAGTGGATTACTTGGATGCAAACCCTTGTCAGTGACTAATGACTAATGTGACTAATGACTAATAAAAAATGAAAAAATTTATCCCTAATCTCATCACGCTGCTGAATCTCTCTTGTGGGATAATAGCCTTAAGGTTTGCCATGGATCAGGCCTTTGATATGGCCTTGCTATGGTTTTTCTTAGGGATTGTCTTTGATTTCTTTGATGGTTTTGCAGCCCGCTGGCTGAAGGTTACCTCACCTTTGGGCTTGCAGTTGGATTCCTTGGCCGATATGGTTACCTCAGGCTTGGTACCAGGGCAGGTGATGTATTCGCTCATCAGTTTTGGGACAGCACCTTACGGAGATGCGGTACATTTCTTTCTTCCCTTTACAGGGTATTTGCTAACCCTTGCTTCGGCGTATCGCTTGGCAAGGTTCAATATAGATACCCGTCAGCATGATTCCTTTATAGGACTTCCCACACCTGCCAATGCGCTTTTTATCCTTTCAGTAGGATATATGGTACAAAAAGCACAGTATATCAGCGCCTTACCCCTATGGGTGGCACTGCTTATTACAGTGGTGAGCTGCTATCTGCTCAATAGTAATTTGCGCCTTTTTGCCCTCAAGTTCAAAGATTTTTCACTCAAGAAGAATGCTCTTAAGTATATTTTCTTACTACTTAGCTTAGTGTTATTGCTTTGTTTTCAAATAAATGCGTTTGCTCTTATCATTTTGGCATACATCTTGCTATCTATGGTGAGTAACCTTTTTAAAAACAAAGAAAAAGATGAGACAATTTAGCTTATTATTAGGTCTGTTATTAGTCCAAGTGACTTTTGCACAGCGGGCGGGGACAGCAGGAAAGTTTTTGCGCAATGAGGCCAGTGCCTCTGATATTAATTCAGTGCGTATAGAGGTAGATATAGAGGGAAATAGAAACAGACGTCCTGACTTGCAGCAATATAGGACAGCACCAGGGCAATACCAATGGAATCCTGCCCCTTATGGCTATTCGGAGGTATTTTTGCGTATTCCCGATAATGGTTTTTTCACCGTAACCCTTGGAGACCAACAGATTAGCGGGCCAACAGGTAAGTTTCGTTTCTTTGATGTACGTTCAGGAGCGGTGCCTATGTCCATCTATCTCAATGGCTTCTTAGTCTATCGTACTACCATAAATGCCCAACAGAATAGTCGTACAGTATTGGATTACTTTGTACAATATGGGCTTTATGAATTGGCCGTCTATCCTATTGATAAACAATGGTATGGAGGTGAATGGAATGATATATGGAATAATCCCTATCAGGCAGGTAGGCACTTAGCGACAGACCCACGTGTGCCCGTGATGCCAGAGGAAGTGTTTGCTAATTTCTACAACTCATATAGAAAACTCACCTTTGACAAAGAACGTATTGCCTTTATCAACCAACAGCGCAATACGGCCTATACTTGTGCGCAGATCAAGCAGTTGTTACGAGCGCTTGACTTTGAGAACAACAAAGTAGATATGGGCAAACGCCTCTATGACCTCTGTGCAGATAAAGGGAATTTCTTCACTATATATGATGTCTTTACCTTTGACAGCTATAAGAGACAGCTAATGGAATATGTCTCTAATAAGTGAAGAGTGAAAAGTGAAGAATGAAAAGTGAAGAGTGAAAAGTGAAAAGTGAAGAATGAAGAATGAAAAGTGAAAAGTGAAGAATGAAGAATGAAAAGTGAAAAGTGAAGAATGAAAAGTGAAGAGTGAAAATAACTCAAAGTTTAAAATTCAAAATTCAAAATTCAAAATTCAAAATTCAAAATTCAAAAT
>CAJZFM010000074.1 GCA_915070235.1 uncultured Capnocytophaga sp.
TGGGAATCAGATGGTACAAAGCGACTATTAGAATATACGCCCCTGATAAATGGTGTTATCAATGCAGAGGTAGTTTTTGTAGTAGATGAAATAGAACGCAGCATTCACCCTATGATGATCAAAGAACTTATTAGAAAAATATCATCAGATACCTCAGCCCAAGGACAACTCATTTTTACTACCCACGAATCATGCCTATTAGACCAAGAAATATTGCGTACCGACGAGATCTGGTTCACCCAAAAGGACAAGGGGGGAGCTACCCATATGTACTCATTAAGTGATTTCAATATCAGTAATACCGCTAATATTGAAGACGGCTACCTCAATGGGCGTTATGGGGGCATACCTTTTTTATCAAACCTAAAAGAACTTAACTGGCATACTGATGAAAGCATATCTGACTAGAAATAAACTATACCAACGAAAAGCCCCTAGTCGCGAAGCTAAAAAGGTGTATATCTTTTGTGAGGGTGATAGAGAAGTTAGCTATTTCAACTACTTCTCTGGTATTTCGTCTAATATTGATATTATCCCTATCGGAAATGAGGAAGGCAAATCCGACCCTGTGAAGCTTAGAAATCAAGCCATAGATTATTTTCAGGAAATTGTTTTAAGCCCTGACTATCATGATGAGGTATGGTTTGTTATTGATACTGACCGCTGGAATGAGAATGAAAAAATAAGCCAGTTAAAGACCTTCTGTATGCAAAGGAAAACAGACGAAAATATATGGGAAGTAAGCCAAAGTAATCCTTCTTTTGAAGTTTGGCTATATTACCATTTTATAGAAGATAAACCAAAAAATGAAGAGGTAAAAACATATACAACCTTTAAGGAATTTTTAAATCACAAAATAAAAGGAGGTTTTGATTCACGCAAGGCTCCTATACATATCAAAACAGCTATAGATAATAGTCTGAAACATTTTGAGAGAGATGATAAGGGACAACCCATTCGCTATACTACGGAAGTACATTGTTTAGCACAAAGTATATATCCCTTTTTAAAAGAAATGATGGCTTTATGAAAAAGGTACTATTATACTCATTAGTGTTCCTTTCTTTGGCATGTCATAAGCAGCCTGCCCCTGCTCAGCTGAGTGCCTATTACTGGAAAACACGCTTTTCCTTAAGTGCTCCTCAGCAGGAATTTCTCTCGGAGTATGATGTCCAAAAGCTCTATATCCGCTATTGTGATATCATTTTGCTGGAGGGGGAGGCTGTCCCCGATGCTCCTGTAGAGTTGGACGCAGCAGCACTTAAGGGCAAGGAGGTCATTCCTGTCATCTATCTCAAGAATGAGGTTTTCCTAAGCGATAAAGTAGCTGCGGAGCAACTGGCAGAAAAGCTCAGTGGGTATATAGAGCAAATCAATCGCTCCTACAACCTGACGGTCAAGCAGGTACAATTGGATTGTGATTGGTCGCTCAAAAGCAAAACACATTATTTTGATTTTATCAAGTATTTCAGAGCACAAAACTCTTATCAGCTTTCGGCTACCATCCGTCTGCATCAGGTCAAGTACCACGACCGTACGGGGATTCCTCCTGTGGATTATGGGGTGCTGATGTACTATAACATGGGCAAGATTACCGCCACAGGGGCCAACTCTATCTATGACCGCACCACCGCCCAGAAGTACCTGCCCGCTCTGCGCTCCTATCCCCTACCGCTGAAGGTAGCCTTGCCTATATTCAGTTGGGGTGTGCACTCCATAGCTGGGGAGGTAACCGACCTTGTCGGAGGACTTACCTTTGCGGAGGCTGATACACTGAGCCAACTCAGTCGTATGGGCAACAGCGATTGTTACTTGGTTACTGAACCTATTGCCTACAAGGGACAACGTTGGCAAAAAGGCGATATTATCAAGATAGAAGAGATCAGCCAGACTGACCTTTTGACCATGAAGGCCGACCTTACTAAGCACCTAAAGTCCGCCCCCAAAGAGATTATTTTATACGACCTAAACACAAATATTGACACCTATGAAAAAGACTTTTTTAAAAAACTGCGCTAAGCTATGTCTGCTCGCTGCTGCCGCCTATGGCACCTACCTCTATGCCTGTTCCGATCAGTTCATGGGCTATGATTACAATTCGGTATTCTCGCCAGAGGTTACTGTGTCTCAAAAATCCTATACACCTCTTTTCTATGATAGCGACTACCTTTTCTATGGAAACAACTATATAGATGAGCAGTCAAGGGATTTCTCCCAGACCGATATCCAAAACTGGTCAGAGTACTTGGGCAAAGCGCTCACTAAAGAAAAAATCAAGTACTACCTCTATGACAAAGAGGCACTAAAGGAGATACACCAATCTGCTCCGTCCGATAAAAAAGTGCAGCGCTTCTTCTCCCTACTTGCTATAGCCAGAGACAATGAGGCTATTACCAATGTATCTTATAACCGCTGGGACTATGATAGTCGCAAGGTTGCCTATACCCAACAGGCAGAAATCAGCAAGGCAGAGACCCTCTACCAAGATGCCCTCAAGGACAAAGATGAGTTCTTCGCCCATAGAATGTGGTATCAGCTCATGCGTCTGAAGTTCTATTCAGCAGAGCGTGCCTCGGTAATTGACTATTTCATGCAAACAGAGGCCACCCAACCACGTACTGACCTCTACTATCGCGGTATGCACTACGTAGCAGGCGCCTATATCGCTCAGAAGAACTATGCCAAGAGTACCCCCTTGCTAGCTCAGATATTCAACAAAGTACCCTCTTTGCGACAAACGGTTACTTACGAGTATCGTCCGCTCTCCGCTGAGCAACTTCATAAGCTCTCCGCTGGCCTTTCCACCCAAGAGCAATGCGCTCTATGGGCAATGGACGGCTATTACAATAGTGAGAAAGACGCTATAGAAAAAATCCTTGCCTTGGATAGTCAATCTCCTTATGTGGATTTTCTGCTCTCTCGCTATATCAATCTGTTGGAGTCCAAAATAAATATCTTTGGTGCTTATGGAGAAGTCCTTAACTCCTATAAGAGCTACCACCAGCATACCCAAGCGATAGCCACCCAAAACTATCCTACCGATTGGATCCTGACCACTGCCAAGGACAAAAAGGTAGCCAACCCTTATTTGTGGCAAGTGGCGGCAGGCTATGTAGCCATGTTCCAAAACGAGTTCAACCAGGCGCGTACTTTCCTCTCCAAGGCGGAAAAAGTGGCTGACAGTCCTGCCAAAAAAGCACAAGTACGCCTTATTGGCCTGCTCAATGAGGTCGCTGCCTTAGAGCGTATCACTCCACAGGCCGAGCAAAAACTACTCAAGGACTTGCCTTGGCTTTGGGACTACAAAGCCCCTGAAGGACAAGAGGCTTTGCGAAGTGGCTATGCCCTCGTATTTATAGGAAAATATCTCTCTATGCTCTATAAGGCAGAGAATAATCCTATTATGGCCGAACTAACTTATTCTGTCAAGGGATATTACAGAAAAGAGGAGCAAACAGCCGCTATGGAACAGTTTTTGCAAAAGAAAGACAAGACCCCTTGGGAGACTTTTTGGGCTAAGAAATATCAGTATACACTCAATGATATCTACGAAAGTAAGGCTATCTATGCCTTCTACGAGGACAAACTCCCTGAGGCTATCGCCCTTATGAAGAAAACGCCACAGGAAAAGGCAATCCTACCTGCCAATCCTTTCAATGGCAAGATTAAGGACTGTGCTGATTGTGAGCATACCCTACCCCAAAAGGTCAAATATACCAAGCTGTCTTTCCTTGAAAAAGTAAAAGAAATGGAGGACAAGATAGCCAAAAAAGAAGACATCTATAACAATGCTCTTTTGGTTGGAAATGCATTCTACAATGCCTCTTATTTTGGCAGTGTGCGCTTCTTCTACCTCAATCCTATCATAGACGAATATAGTTATCGCATCAGTGCGGAGCATTGGGACGTCTTACTGAATATGAAGCAAGCTAAAAAGTATTATCTCTTAGCCAAAGAACATGCCTCCAATGATGAGCAAAAGGCTAAAATCACCTATCTGTTGGCCAAAGTAGAACGTAATGAGTATTATAACAAGAACTTTTTTAGCAAAGAAGAATATACCAGAGAATCGTTAGATACAGGTTTGCACTACCGATGGGACGCCTTTGAAGAACTCCGCCGATATGCCCATACAAAGTATTACCAAGAGGTCATAGCCGAATGTGGCTATTTTAGAAAATTTGTACATTAGACCCCTTATAAATTATGAAGAAATTAGTTGTACTCACCGGTGCGGGTATCAGTGCCGAAAGCGGCATTAGCACCTTTCGTGATGCAGGAGGCCTCTGGGAAGGCTACGATGTCAATGAAGTAGCCACCCCTGAGGGCTTCGCTGCTAATCCTGAGTTGGTATTGGATTTCTATAACCAGCGCCGCCGCCAGCTCAAGGAGGTACAGCCCAATGAGGCTCATCGCCTCTTGGCTCACTTAGAAAAGCGCTTCCATGTGGTGGTCATCACTCAGAATGTAGATGACCTGCATGAGCGTGCAGGCAGCCAATACATCATACACCTACACGGCGAATTGCTCAAATGTAGAGGGGTAGATGACCCTTACACGACTTACCCCTGTACAGAGGATATTCATATAGGTGACAAAAGCCCTACGGGTGCCCAACTGCGCCCCCATATCGTATGGTTTGGTGAGGAAGTCCCTATGCTGGATAAGGCCATAGAGGAAGTCTATACCGCCGATGTGCTCATGGTCATAGGTACCTCCCTACAAGTGTATCCTGCCGCTGGCCTGATAGATTACCGAAAGGAAGGCACCCCTGTCTTCTACATAGATCCCAATCCGTCCTTACATAGCAAGGGCGACCTGACTGTGATTGCTCAAAAAGCCTCCACTGGGGTCGCCAAAGCTATAGAACTGATTACTCCTTAAAGGTCTTTACCGCCTCCACAAAGGCCTGCGCATGTGCCACAGGTACATGAGGGAGTATGCCGTGCCCTAAGTTGGCTATATAGTGCTCCTTACCAAAGGAGCGAATCATCTGCCAAGTTTTTTCCTTGATAAGTTCAGCAGAAGAAAGCAGCCATGCGGGGTCAAGGTTACCCTGGAGCACCTTTTTCCCTCCAGTGAGTTGGCGTGCCACTGTGGGGCTACAGCTCCAGTCTATACCCAAGGCAGCTGCCTTACTCTGGCTCATCTCTTCCAAGGCATACCAACAACCTTTGGCAAAGACAATCACTGGCACCTCCTCTGAGAGTGCCTCTACAATCTGTTGGCTATAGCGCCAAGAGTATAAGCGATAGTCCTCAGCAGAAAGTACACCTCCCCAACTGTCAAAAAGTTGCAAGGCATCCACCCCTGCCTTTACCTTTTCTTTGAGGTAGGCAATGGTGGTATCGGTGATTTTCTGTAGCAAAGTATGTGCCCATTCGGGGTGAGAGAAGGCAAAGGACTTGGCTACATCAAAGTTTTTGGAGCCTTTGCCCTCCACTGCATAACAAAAGATAGTCCATGGCGCACCAGCAAAGCCAATGAGGGGCACACTGCCTGCCAAGCGCTCTTTCGTTAGGCGTATTCCGTCCATCACATAGCCCAGTGCATGAGAGACATCGGCGATTTCTACCCGCTCTATATCCGCTTCAGAGCGAATTGGGTGCGGCAGAAAAGGTCCTACCTGCTCCTTCATTTCTATTTCTATTCCCATAGCTTGGGGTACAACCAAGATGTCGCTAAAGAGTATAGCCGCATCCACCCCAACTATATCCACAGGCTGGGTAGTAATATCAGCTACCAATTCAGGGGTACGGCAGCGTGTGAAAAAGTCATATTTGTCTCTTAAGGCACGAAACTCAGGCAGGTAACGCCCCGCCTGGCGCATCATCCATACCGCAGGTCGCTCGGTAGTCTCACCCTTTAGGATTCTTAGGAAAAGATCATTTTTTATCATGAGTTAGTAAGTTTATCGGTTTTAAATAGTTCTTTGCAGCACTCCAAAACGCTCTCCACTGTAGGGCGCTCAGCTACATAGCTCTCCACTGTGTGGGGCAAAGCCGCTTGGGTAGTAGTTCCTATACATATAGCCTTCTCACCCGATAGGGTATTTTCCTTTAGATAACTCTCTATAGCTGAAGGACTAAAGAAAAGTAGCCCCTCATAGCTCTTGGTAAGTTTTGTGGGAGTGAGTTGGGTATAGTAGGTAAGACACTCTTGGAGTTGCATATGATTTGATTTCAAAGTGGTAGGTAGTGTGTCCATTCGTTTTTCTCCACAGAAAAACACAAACGAACTCTTAGCATAATGCTTGACCAAATAGGGCGCCAACTCCTTGGCATAGTCAAACGATGCCACCACTTCCCATCCCTCCGCCTCAAGGAGCTTTCTGGTTTTTTCCCCTACACAAAAAGCCTTTCGGTGAGGTAGTTGCCCATAACAAGGCATGGAGCGCAAGGCAAGTAAGGCATTTTGGCTGGTCAGCAGAAAGTAATCCGCCTGAGGAATTGTGGTTGAAGCAGCAGGTACCACCCTGATAAAATCGCTCATCTCTAGCGCAAAGCCCGCGGAAACAAAGGCCTGCAACTGAGCAGGGGAAAGAAGTTTAGTGGAGAAGAGCTGTACCATATTTTTGGTGCAAATATAATGAATTTTTATCATCTATAGAGGGTACGATTTGTTTATTTAACATTTGATATGAACAAAATAAGTTTTTTATCAACAAAAAAGCAAAAAAGCATACAACTAATCAATTATTTCCGTAACTTTGCGGAGCACTATCAGATAGTTCCTAAGAGGTTCATTTTCATATACTGACTGTGCTTATAACTCATACCTCAAGAACAATTACTCATATTTTGTAAAAGATATTTATCAAATATAGATCTATGAAAAAAATATTTCCTACTCTTACTCTTGCTTTTTTAGCAGGTCTTTCTCTACAAGCACAGAATCGTCCTGCACGTCAGTTGGTAGATAACCCCTCTTATATGGAAGGCGCCAATGATATGCTCATCGCTGCTACCGACTTTGGAAACATCTCCCGTTATGAGAGAGAGGTCATTGACGAATCAAACATGCCTATCAGCCGAAAAGCAGAATTGCTCATCAAGCCTGATTTGGCGGCTTTGGGTGCGGAAGAGCGTATCGTTACCCTGATAGACTCAGCTTTTTCCTACATTGGCACCCCTTACAAATGGGCAGGTACCTCCCGTAGTGGTATGGATTGTTCTGGTTTTGTCAGTACCGCCTTCAGTGCCATCAATGTTCCTTTGAGCCGCTCCTCTACCGAGATGTCCACCCAAGGTACTGACATTCCTCTAAGCCAAGCCGAAGTAGGTGATTTACTTTTTTTCAAGACCACTCGTAAGCGCAACCGCATCAGCCATGTAGGTATCGTAGTAGGAGTAGGTGAAGAAGTGAAATTCATTCACGCCTCTGTCTCCCAAGGCATTACCGTATCAAGCCTCTCTGAGGACTATTGGCAAAAAGCCTATGCCAAAACCAGTAGAGTACTTAAATAATGACAAGTGACGAGTGACTAATGGCTTCTCCTCTATTCACTTTTCACTGTTCTCTTTTTACTTAAAACTAATTACTATGTTACAAATCAGCTACATTCGCGAAAATAAAGAGTCCGTAATCAACGGGCTAAAGAAGAGAAACTTCAAAGAATTAGAACTCGTAGAGGAGGCTATTGCCTTAGACGAGCAGCGCCGCCTTGTACAAACCAAATTGGACAATGCCCTTGCAGAAAGCAACAAACTCTCCAAAGAGATTGGTACGCTAATGAAAGAAGGCAAGAGACAAGAGGCTGAAGTTGCCAAAGCACAAACCGCTGACCTCAAAGAGCAAATCAAGCAGTACAGCACTACACTTGACCAAACCATACTTTCTCTCAACGACATCCTATATCGTATTCCTAATATCCCCAATGCAATTGTTCCTGAAGGGAAGACCGCGGAGGACAACCTCACTGTATTCCAAGCAGGCGAGATCCCTCACCTCTTCGAGGGTGCCCTCCCCCACTGGGAATTGGCTAAGAAATACAACATCATTGACTTTGAATTAGGGGTAAAACTCACAGGAGCTGGCTTCCCTGTCTATAAGGACAAAGGGGCAAAGCTACAAAGAGCACTCATTTCCTACTTCTTGGACAAGAATACTGAGGCAGGCTATCAGGAATACCAAGTCCCTCATATGGTCAATCAGGACTCTGGCTATGGTACAGGACAGCTCCCTGACAAGGAAGGACAGATGTACCATGTACAGATAGATAACCTTTACCTAATCCCGACTGCTGAAGTGCCTGTAACCAATATCTTCCGCGATGTGATCTTGGCCGAGAGTGACCTGCCTATCCGCTGTACCGCCTACACCCCTTGTTTCCGTCGTGAAGCAGGTAGTTATGGTGCTCATGTGAGAGGTCTGAACCGCTTGCACCAGTTTGACAAAGTGGAAATCGTCCGTATAGAGCACCCCGACCGCTCTTATGAGGCGCTTGACCAAATGGTAGAACACGTAAAGGGAATCCTCAACGAACTGAAACTCCCTTATCGTATCTTGCGCCTCTGCGGAGGAGATTTAGGCTTTACCTCTGCCATTACTTATGACTTTGAGGTATATTCCACCGCTCAAGAAAAATGGTTAGAAATCAGTTCCGTGTCCAACTTTGAGACTTTCCAAGCCAACCGACTTAAGCTCCGTTTCCGCAACAGCGAAGGCAAGCCACAACTTGCCCACACCCTCAATGGTAGCTCTTTAGCCTTGCCACGTGTCTTGGCGGGTATCTTGGAAAACTATCAAACCCCTGAAGGTATCGTTATCCCTGAAGTATTACGCAAATACACAGGATTTGACATTATCAAATAATAGGTAAAAG
>CAJZFM010000075.1 GCA_915070235.1 uncultured Capnocytophaga sp.
AGCGAGGGCTCACAGCTGGGTATGTGAATAAAAAGTAAGATGGCAGTAGAGAGTTTTTTTGTGATAGAGACTTCTTTTAGTGACTTAAGAGAAAAGCTCAAAGAAGAAATAGTGCGAGTAGATAAGGAATATGATGAAATAACGATTTCTTATAACGGTTTTTTCTTTTGGATGTATTTTTATAAAGAGGAAGAAGCTTATATAGATGAAAAGGAGAAAGCAAAATTATTGGTAAATATCAAACATGAATCAGAGACACCTCACTCTGTTATTACAACTTTGAGAGAAAAACTTTTATCTTTAGGATTTTGTGAAAGGTAAAAATATAGTGAGTTAAAGGGCTTATTAGGTAATCAACTTTATGAAGAAATCAGAGAAGTTAAGAAAACCTAGGATAATTAAAGTGGTTTTAGAAAAATAAACAAAGAAACCTACTAATTAAGTATATTTTTTTCCTCCATTTTAGTGAGAGCAAAAAAAATCAGAATAAATAATTATTTCATAAGATGCATAACGAATTGCTTTTAAAAAAGATAAGGAAGTATATAGCTCTTTCAGAGAAAGAATGTGCTCTTATAAAAGAGCTTTT
The DNA here is from genome assembly GCA_915070235.1 of uncultured Capnocytophaga sp. GTDB lineage: Bacteria > Bacteroidota > Bacteroidia > Flavobacteriales > Flavobacteriaceae > Capnocytophaga. The sequence continues at coordinate 590 of CAJZFM010000075.1, forward strand.
CAAGCCCCTATCTCTTACCAGAGGAGAAATACTATTGCAAGAAGGTAATACTTGTAAATATTTCTGTTATGTAAATAAAGGGCTTTTAAGACAATTTATCAATTATGAAGGAAAAGAACTTACTATACATTTTAATGAAGAGGACACTTTTATTTGTGATTTTGAGAGTTTTATAAGTAAGACTCCTTCACAAAAAACAATTATTGCTCTTGAAGATAGTGTTTTACAAATGATTTCTTACAGTAATCTGCAACGATTTTACAAAGAAATAAGAGAAGGTGAACGGTTTGGTAGATTACTACTTGAGGAGACTTTTATCGAAGCCATACACTACATCATTTCGGGACTTGCAGATAGTCCGCAAGAACGTTATTTGAAATTTATGAGACAATATAAAAATATTGAACAACGGGTCGCACAGAAATACATAGCTTCGTTTGTGGGGGTTACTCCACAATCATTGAGCAGAATTAGAAAAAGAATGGCCTATATGTAATTTATTACCCAAAGTTAATTTTTATCTCATCACTTCTGTGTTACTTTGCATCTCAGAAATTAAAAACAGAATGACAGATGAAAAATAAAAATTTTTTTCAACGGATGGCTCAATTGATAGCTATTTTTGGGCTTAGTTTATTAATAGGAAATATCTCGGCTTTTATAGCGATGAATATGCTTCCTACACCAAAAGATACCTTATTCTTCTTATGGCAACGCCGATTTATAGATGCAATGGTTCAACTGGGAATGATTAAGGGAATGTGGTTGTTCTTTATAGGCAATATTGTAATTTATTTATGTCAAAGAACTCGGAAAAATTTACTATTGCTTATACTTTCTATTATTGTATTTGTATTGGGAGAGTTCTTTATCATTCCCTTATCTTATAAAACTTCACTTGTAGCCTTTCAACAGTATGAAATGAATCAAGTAATTTCTGATTTTCTTATAATAAAGCATAAAGAAGATGTTTTAGGGGGATTAAATCTATTTATATTACTGACATATCTTGTTATTAGTATTTGCTATAAACAGGAAGAGAATAAGATGAATGGATTATAATAGATATAAAAAATGCGAGATTTTACAAAAATCTCGCATTTTTTTCTTCTAATAATTGGAGGAAATGAGGAGAACGAACAAAGTTTTGTTTCTTTTGATTGACGTGGATAACCTCCAAGAACCCCATATTGACCAAGGCTTTTAGGTCGGTACGGGCGGTGTAGTTGGATACTTGAAAGCGATGTTCTACTTCCTTGATGGTAAGGATACGTTCAGGTTCGTCACAGAAGAGCTTCAGTAGCTCAGCCATACGTTCATTGACCCCTGAGATTTTTAGCAGATGTGCCGCTTGGTAGGCTTCCTTTTGCTTTGTGTGGAGATACTGCTTGAGGGCTTCGTAAGCCTTGTGTAGTACTTTGAATTGATAGGTAAGAAAATAGGTAAGGTCATAGTCATCTGCTTCTGTATAGAGATAGGCTTTTTCATACTGCCCTTTGCTCTGCTTAATCATACGGGAGATAGAAAGGTATTCCGTTAGCCAATATCCTTCCTTGAGCAGATACCAGTAGAAAACAGCACGAGCGGTGCGGCCATTACCATCTACAAACGGATGCACAAAACCAATCATAAAGTGTAGGATACAGGCCTTGATGAGTGGGTGGATAAAAGGATGCGTGTTGGTGTTGAAAAAAGTACATAATTCTCCTATAAGGGTGGGGATTTCGGTATATTCAGGAGGGGTATGTACAATTTCATTGTTAGAGAAATTCACTACATGTACCTCGTTGTTTTGGCGAAAAGCCCCTTCTTCTGCGGGGTTGTCAAGGGTTTTATGGGTGATAAGCCTATGAATATACAGCAAGGTCTCTTCAGAAAGGGGCTGCTGGGAGTGAGCCACCAGATGTTGCATGGTGGTGTAGTTGTTCAGAATCATCTGTTCGGACTTATCTTTGGGTTTTTTCCCTTGCTGAATCATCTCTTTAGCTTTTTTTCGGGTGGTGTTGGCACCCTCTATTTGGCTACTGGCGATGGCCTCCTCCATAAGGGAGCTGACCATGAATTTTGCCTTATCCACCTGTGGTATATCTATAGAATTAGAGAGATTTCCACTTAGTTGTGTATCAAACAGATATAGGGTTTCTTGGATAAAATCAGTCAGAACAAAAGTAAAACTATAGTCTCCAAAGGAAATCTTTCGTGCATTGAGTTTCCTATGTAGCTTAATGGCCTGCCACAATAGCGGCGCGGTGACTTCCTTAACCTTATACTTTACTTTGTCCCAATAGAGGTAATCATTCTGTATATCAGAGAGTTGCTTTGTATCGGTTAAGGTTTCCAGTAGAGAGACTACCTCTGGGGTAGCGGTAAAAGGTGGAGGTGTTTCTATCATAGTCTAAAGTTTGACAAGTGCAAAGATAATAAAAAATGCGAGATTTTTGTAAAATCTCGCATTTTTTATTTTTCACTATTTACTAATTCATTTAAAAAGGTTGGGCAAATCATAAGCCGGATTCTGTGCTTTTCCTTGAGGGGAAAGTGCTTATCATTTATCTGGATGGGCTGTTGCCAGACCATTCTAACCGCCTACCCTCCGACATTGAGCGAGCCACTCTTAGTTGTCGGTTTACTTGGCGTTGCACCCTATAGAGTTTACCTGATTTCACTACAGCCGAACTGTACTTGCTTTCTGTTGCACTGGTCCTCGCCTTACGACGGACGGGCGTTACCCGCTATAGCGCTCTGTGGTGTCCGGACTTTCCTCTACCCGAGGGTAGCGATAAGCTGATTTACCCAACTTTATTAAGTGAAAAGTGGAAAGTGAAGAGCGAAAAGCTATTCACTCTTCATTTTTCACTTTACACTATCAAAAGTATTTCCCTGATTGATGTCTCCTGTATTATAGCCTTTCATGAACCATTCTACGCGTTGTTTGGAGGTACCATGGGTGAAGGAATCGGGGACTACTTGCCCTTGCATACGCTTTTGGATGGCATCATCACCTACGGCATTGGCAGCGCTTATGGCCTCATCTATATCATCGGCATCAAGGTATTGCTTGTCATAGTGCGCCCATACGCCTGCATAGAAATCGGCTTGGAGTTCAAGAGCTACTGAGAGCTTGTTGGCTTCCTTTTGACTAAGTCCCTGTTGGGCTTGGCGTACTTTTTTGGAAGTTCCTAAGAGCGTTTGGATGTGATGGCCTACCTCATGAGCCATAACGTAAGCAATAGCAAAATCCCCTCCTTTGGCACCAAAGCGTGTACGGAGTTCCTCGAAGAAACTCATATCCATATACAGTTTATGGTCGCCAGGGCAATAGAAAGGCCCTACGGCGCTACTGGCGTTTCCACAAGCAGTCTGTACCGCGTTGGTGAAAAGAACCAAGGTAGGTTTCTGATAAGTACCTAAGTTATTTTCTGCAAATATTTTCTCCCAAACATCTTCTGTATCAGCCAATATGGTAGCTGTAAAGGCTTTGATTTCCTTTTGCTCTTCGGTTAGGTCAGCCTCGTTGGCCACTTGGGTAGTTTGTCCTACTTGGTTGAACTGTTCCAAAAGGGGAGCTACAGCCTTCCCTGTTTCTCCTCCAAAGAGCTGGAGTAGAACAATTACAATTCCTAATAGACCGCCACCAGCGGCTATTTTTCCTGTGGTACTCACCCCACGGCGATCTTCCACGTTGTCACTTTGTCGTCTTCCTTGCCACTTCATAATGGTATTTTTTTTGGGGGCAAAGATACAACTTTTAATGATTAATGACAAATGAGTTATTTACATTTGATACTTCTAAATCGTTAATTTATTGTGCTTTGGTATAATTTTTGTATATTTGTACCCAAAATAAGAATCTTATGGCTTACACTATTACCATTACCAGCGACAGTCCTCAAGCCTTAGCTTTTGTAGAAGAAGCTAAAAAACTTGATTTTGCGAAAGTTACAAAAATCAAAGAAACCAAGATTAAAGAAAAAGAGCCTATCAAAACAAAGAAAGAGGTTAAGAAACCTATGCCTGTTTTTGAAGAAGAAACGGAAGAACAATATGATGCTATAATGGAGTTATCAAAAATAGCAAATAGAAATATAGCTCACAAATTAGCTAAAGCAAAAAACTTAGACTTACCCTTCAAAAATAAAGTGGTATGATTGTAATTGCCGACAGCAATATATTTTTTGCTTCATTGATTGCTCCCACTGGAGAAATAGCAACCATCCTAAAAGATAAAAATATGCAATTTTTAGCTCCTGACTATATCATAGAAGAGGTAAAAGATCATATAGAGATCATACAAAAGAAACGGAAAAAGAATAAAACAAAGCGGTAAATTTTAGTTGATTTAGACTTATTGTTGAAAAATATCACTATTATTCCTTTAGAAGAGTTGTCTAATAAAAATATACAAAAAGCCTTTTCTATTGTAAAGGATATAGATGAAGATGATTATGCTTTTATAGCTATGCATTTACAATATAAACATAAGATATGGTCTCGTGATGAAGAATTAATAAATGGATTAACAGAGATGGGCTATGGGCATTTTTTTATCTCTACAGATGAAGTGAGAAAACACCTATACAAAAAGAAGAAATGACCTACAAAATGTAGGTTATTTTTATTTTTACATCTTTTCATTATTTATTTGTATTGGTTATTCATTATAATCCTACACCTTTAAATTCTTAATAACTTTGGTCAAAAACATTTGTGAATGACAAAAAAAGATTGTATCTTTGTCCGATTTTTTATTAGCAAAAGTAATGAGCGAACAATTAGACCCAAACAAATATTCGGCAGATAATATCCAGTCCTTAGAGGGGATGGAGCACGTGCGCATGCGCCCTTCTATGTATATAGGCGATGTAGGCGTAAGAGGCTTACACCACTTAGTATATGAGGTGGTGGACAACTCTATAGATGAGGCACTGGCTGGCTATTGCGACACTATATCGGTGATTATCAACCCTGATAATTCGGTAACAGTGGAGGATAATGGGCGTGGTATCCCTGTGGATATACACAAGAAAGAAGGAGTCTCTGCCCTTGAGGTGGTGATGACCAAGATAGGGGCAGGAGGAAAGTTTGACAAGGGTTCTTATAAAGTATCAGGTGGTTTGCATGGCGTAGGGGTGTCTGTAGTGAATGCTCTTTCTACCCATCTAACCGCCACTGTATACCGCGATGGAAAGATATGGGAACAGGAATATGAGCGTGGGGTTGCCCTTTATCAAGTAAAAGAAAAAGGCGCTACCGATAAGCGTGGTACTAAAGTTACTTTTCTTCCTGATACAGAGATCTTCCAGCAGACTATAGAGTTCAGTTACGATGTCTTGGCCAATCGTATGCGTGAATTGGCTTTTCTGAACAAGGGTATCCGTATTACTCTAACTGACTTGCGCAATAAGGACGAAAAAGGCGAGCCTATAAGTCAGGTCTTCTACTCTGAGAAAGGTTTGGAAGAGTTTATCCAATATTTGGATGGCAATCGTACGCCTATTATCAAAAAAATCATTTCTATGGAGGGAGAAAAGAACGATATCCCTGTGGAAGTAGCTATGATTTATAATGATTCCTTCAATGAGAACCTCCATTCGTATGTCAATAATATCAATACACACGAGGGGGGTACCCACTTGCAAGGCTTCCGTATGGGGCTTACTCGTACGCTGAAGAACTATGCTGATAAGTCGGGTCTGCTTGAGAAAGCCAGCAAGGACAAGAAGAATCCTTTGGAAATCTCTGGGGACGATTTTCGTGAAGGACTCACCGCGATTATCTCGGTTAAGGTAGCCGAGCCTCAGTTTGAAGGACAAACTAAGACCAAGCTCGGTAACCGTGAGGTAACCGCAGCCGTGTCTCAGGCGGTTTCCGATATGCTGGAAAGCTATTTGGAGGAGAACCCCGAAGATGCCAAAACGATTGTCAATAAGGTGATATTAGCCGCTCAAGCCCGCTTGGCTGCTAAGAAAGCTCGTGAGGCTGTACAGCGTAAATCACCAATGGGAGGCGCAGGCTTGCCTAACAAATTGGCGGATTGCCAAGATAGAAACCCTGCCAACTGTGAGCTTTTCTTAGTAGAGGGGGACTCAGCAGGGGGTACTGCTAAGCAAGGACGTGACCAGAAATTCCAAGCGATTCTACCACTAAGAGGTAAGATCCTCAATGTGGAGAAAGCAATGCAGCATAGAGTGTTTGAGAATGAAGAGATCAAGAATATCTATACCGCCCTTGGGGTAACCATAGGAACCGAAGAGGATTCTAAGGCGCTTAATATCAGCAAACTAAGATACCACAAGGTGATTATCATGAGCGATGCCGATGTAGATGGTTCGCACATCGCTACCCTGATTCTTACTTTCTTCTTCCGCTATATGCGTGAGCTGATAGAGGAAGGGCATGTGTATATTGCTACGCCTCCTCTTTACCTGCTCAAGCAAGGCAAGAAGGAGCAATACGCTTGGTCGGACGAAGAGCGTGATGCCCTTACCAAGGAGTTCTACGAGCAAGCACAAACTAAGGTAACTGTACAGCGCTACAAAGGTTTGGGAGAGATGAATGCCGAGCAGCTGGCCGACACCACCATGGATCCTAAGCACCGTACCCTAAGAAAGGTCAATATAGAAAACGCTGTAGAGGCCGATAGAATCTTCTCTATGCTTATGGGTGATGATGTACCGCCTCGCCGTGAGTTCATTGAGAAAAACGCCAAGTATGCCAATATAGATGCTTAATATACCACCTATTACTCAACTCATACCTCAGCGTCCCCCTATGGTCATGGTGGATACGCTATGGGAATATAGCCCTACCGCAGCCGTGGTAGGGCTTACTATCTTGCAGGACAATATATTTGTTCACAAGGGCAGCTTTTCCGCCTCTGGCCTTATAGAACATATGGCACAGAGCATAGCCCTGCATAAGGGGTACGGCTATTATCTTAATCATCAGCCTGCTCCTATGGGCTATATAGGTGCTATCAAGCATATAGAAATACATAAGCTCCCACAGGTGGGAGCTTGTATAAATACATCTATAACAATTCTTCAAGAGTTCATGGATGTTACTTTGGTTTATATAGAAACCTTCCTTGAGGGTGTATGTATTGCCCAAGGGGAGATGAAAACCGTCTTGGCCAAGTAACTACTCTCGGCCGATAAACTTGGGATCACTTAGGGTCTTCATAAAGGCAATAAGGGCTTCTTTTTCTTGTTCGGTAAGGGGAATCCTCCCGCCGTTATCCTTCAGTATAGGGTCTAAATTGGGATAATTCCTTACACCCCTATCAAAATAATCCAAGACTTCTTTGAGTGTTGCAAACTGCCCAAAACTACCATAGGGGGCGGTATATGCTACATTGCGCAAGGAGGGTACCCGAAAGCGATAAAGGTCATCTTCACTACCTGTAACACGGCCTCGCCCTGCTTCCTCTACGGTGTCGGGGTGCTCAGGGAAACCTATATTTCTAAAAGATTCATCGGTAAAGAGAGTTCCCTTGTGGCAGGAGGCACATTTGGCCTCAAAAAGGGTATATCCTTGTTGTTCCAAAGGAGTGAAAGTAGCGGTATGGTCGCGGGTAACATGGTCATACTTGCTATTGGCCGAGATTAGGGTATACATGAATTGGGCAATACTTCCCAACACTCTCTCAGAGGTGATACGGCTATCTCCATAGACCTTGGTAAAGGCCTCTTTGTAGTAAGCATCGTCCTTAAGCTTTTCAATAACTTCCAAGAGAGAGGAATCCATCTCCTCATGGGTAACGATAGGGGTTACAGGTTGTTCTTTAAGATCAACCACCGCTCCGTCCCACATATATTGGGTGAGGAAGGCCATATTCTGTATAGGAGGGGTGTTGCGTAGGCCTATCCTACCTGCCACTCCCACAGCACGTGGATTTCTATCTCCGTAGGCTTGTCCTCGGATATGGCAGGTAGCACAGGAGATGGAGTTGTCCCGACTAAGGCGTACATCATGGAAGAGTTTGTCGCCTAAGGCTACGCCATACTGGGTAGGGTAAGCCGTCTCTATCAGCGGATTTAGCGGTGGGAAATTAGTAGGAATAGCCAGTGAAAGCCTCGGATTGGTGATTTGTTGAGCTTCTTCTTGGTTGTTTTTGTTGCAGGAAGCCAAGAGAGAGAGTAAAAGTATG
>CAJZFM010000076.1 GCA_915070235.1 uncultured Capnocytophaga sp.
TGTTCATATCTTTAAATTGCATAAAAATTAGTATATTTGCTCTCCCTTAGAACAACACTGTGACAACTGAAAAAACACTTAGTCAGCAGTGGGAAATCCTCACCCAAAAGCTCAAGGAGGACTTCTCTCTGCCTATGCAGTTAGACATAGATAGAATCCTCTATTTGATTGGTATTCAAGAGCTTGGAAAGCCTCATGAGGTCTTCTCTAAGGAGGACAAAATCAACCTTATTCATATAGCCACTTGCTGCGTACTAGCTCCTTTTGGATATTACTTTTTGGAGTACAAAGATAAGGAAGGTTGGCCTTTTTATAGAAGAGTAAAGGATCACCTGACCTTGCCTGAACAAGAGCAACAAACATTGCTCAAGGAAGCGATCCTATCTTATTTTAGAAATATTGATTACTTAACCCTTTGACAAAGAACATTTTACTAATTCTTTAAATAATTCACTTATGAAAATACTTACTAATGAGCAAATGCGTGCTGCGGACGAGCGCACTATTGAGGAACAACAAATCACCTCTTGGGACCATATGGAAAGAGCCGCCAACAATCTTATGGCATGGATCAAGAAAAACCTTCCCAATGATAACCCTTACCATATCTATGCAGGGGTAGGTAATAATGGCGGCGATGGCCTAGCGCTGGCACGCCTACTTTCGCAAGCTGGTAAAAAAGTAAAAGTAACTATTGTTCCTTTTAGCGAAATTCATTCGGCTGACTTTACCAAAAACTTAGAACTGCTTAAGGAAAATTTCCCTCAAGTAGAAATCTCCTCCGTCTCCCAGCCTACGACCTCCGAAGACTATCTACAAGCTAACGACAAGCACTTCCAACCCATCAAGGGCAAACCCGCTAAGGGCTTTGAAGACTTTGTTGCTAACAAATACAATGGAACCCAGCCTATCACCATTGATGCTATCTTTGGTATAGGTCTCTCTCGTAAGGTTTCCCCTTGGGTACAACGCGTTTTTGAAGAAATCAACCGCCAAAAAGGACTCATCATCAGTATAGATGTACCTTCAGGTCTCTTCTTAGGCGGTGATAGAGAGGACAAAGATGTATTCGTAACCCCTCATGTGGTACTAACTTTCTTTGCGCCCAAGCTCCCCTTCCTTCTTCCACAAACAGGACGCTATATCCCCTATTGGGAAGTACTACCACTGCCCCTCTCCTTTGACTATCTCAAGGAAGTCAATACCGAATACGACTATACTACCGAGAAAGAACTCAAGCGCCTACTACGTACCCGCCACCGCTTTACCAACAAAGGTACCTATGGCCATGCCCTTATCGTAGGAGGCAGCTATGGCAAGATAGGCTCCGCTGTACTTAGTGGTAAGGCTACCCTACGCAGTGGTGCAGGCCTGCTCACCCTACTGTTGCCTAAGTGTGGCTATCAAATCGCACAAACAGTCCTACCAGAGGCTATGGTGCTGACCTCCTCCCAAGAAGAAGAACTTGCCCCTACTGATATTCCTTTCTCTCCCAATGCTATAGGTATAGGTATAGGTATGGGTACTTCCGCCTATGCACAGGGAACTTTAGCCGCCCTGCTTAGAACATTCCCTAATGTACCTTTTGTTATTGATGCCGATGCACTCAATCTTGTTGCCTCCAGCGAAGACCTACAGCGTGCTCTCCCTAAAAATGCGATCCTCACTCCACACCCCAAGGAATTGGAACGCCTCATTGGCAAATGGTCAGACGACCTTGACCGCCAGGCAAAAGCCAAAGAGTTTGCCAAGAAACACAAAGTTATCTTAGTTCTCAAGGGAGCTTTCACCATGATTACCGATGGGGAACACTTCTGGGTGAACTCCACCGGAAACCCTGCCCTTGCCACCGCAGGCAGTGGTGATGTGCTTACAGGGGTTATCACGGGGCTTCTATCTCAGGGATATACCCCTCTCAATGCTGCTATTGTGGGAGTTTATATCCATGGAAAAGCCGCCGATACCTACGTAAGAAATACCAAAAAGAACACGATGATTGCTAGCGATATCATTGACTTCCTTAGTTAGTGACTAATGACAAGTGACTAATAACTAATAATCTATAACGCCGATAATCCTTTTTTATTATCGGCGTTAGCTTTTCATATAAAGTGATATTCTTATTCATCAAAAACTCATTTTTTATATCTGTGATTATAAACTAAATACCTAATAAAATGCTATATACCATAGGCACTTCCAACAATTACCCAAGTAGAGCATACGGTGCTTTTCAATCGGTAAAGGGTTCTATTGCCGATTATTTGATATTTGAAAATCCTGAACCTATACACTTGAACATTCGGATTGACTTTACCGACTTTGAAGCTATTGCCGCCAAATGGGATTGTATATCCATTGATAAAGTGTATATCTATCTGCTGAACAAAAGGGCGATGGATTTCTTTGAAAAACAGTGTCCAGGGACATTGAGTGGGTGCCTGCAAAGATATATTCCAATAATACCCTTATAGAAGCGGAGCATAAGTTACTACATATCACGAATCACTCTAAAGAAGGCACTTTTTTCTATAACAAGGATAGCCTTCGTAGCATATGGGTAGAGGAAGCTTTTATGAAGAAGTATAAGAAGGAGAAACTCAAAGGTTGGACTTTTTATCCAGAAGAATGTTAGTGCCTTATTTAATGCTTTCTAAAGATAATATCTATCAGTACTCCAGCGATGATGACCATACCCCCTATGATAAGAGACGAGGTAAGGGCTTCTCCGAAGAGTCCCACACTGATAAGTACCGCCACAATAGGCTCAAAGGCCCCCATAATCGCCGTAGGAGTAGAGCCTATATAGCGTACCGCATACACTAAGGCTACTAAGGAAAGGGACGTAGTAACAAGGGCAAATAAAGTAATGTCTCCTGCTAAGGATAAGGAAGGAATCGCAATACTTCTTCCTAAGATAAGCGCTTTGACTAAGAAATACAGCGAGGAAAACAACATGGAATAGAAAGAGACTTTCACTCCTGAGGCTTCTATACGTACCTTATTGATAATTAAGATATAAAGCGCATATACCAAAGCACCAAGCAAAGAGATACCCAACCCTATATAGTTGATAACAGCCCCTTCCTTGATACTCAGTACCCCTACCCCGACCACTACCAAGAGTAGTGAGAGCACTGTTGGTAAGGTAACTTTTTCCTTATAGAAGAGCACCAATACCAAAGCTACAATAATAGGGTAACAGAAAAAGATAGTAGAAGCAATCCCTGGGCTGAGATAGTCATAAGCTAAGAATAGAAATTCTGCTGAAAGTGCATAGAGCAATCCCAAGATACTCATAATAAGCCCTTCACGAAAACTTATACGAAGCCTTTCCTTCTGATAGAAAAGGAATAAGAGAATAGATCCGCTGGCGATTAAGAAACGGTAAAAAAGAGTGGCATCTACCGAGAATGCTTCCGCTTTCTTGATAGGAATCATAAAAAGCGGAATCAGTCCATAGGTAAATGCCGAGATAAAGGCACATAAGTAGCCTTTGACAATATCTTTCATAATAAAAAGCCACTGTGGCTATAGCAAATCCTTAAAATAAGAGAGGTACCAATCAATGGTCTTGACAATCCCTGTTTCAAAGTTTTCCTGAGCACGCCAGCCAAGTTCTGTTTCGAGTTTGGTAGCATCAATAGCATAGCGGCGATCGTGTCCTGCACGGTCTTTGACAAAGGTAATCAGGTCTTTATAGGACTTGCCTCCTGCCAAAGGTCGTTTTTGATCTAACAATTCACAGATATGCCTCGCAATAAAGAGGTTATCACGCTCGTTGCGCCCGCCTATGTTATAGGTCTCCCCTGCTCTTCCTTTGTGGAAGACTAAGTCTATCCCTGTACAGTGGTCTAAAACATAAAGCCAGTCGCGTACATTCTTCCCGTCTCCATAGATAGGAATAGCTTCTCCCTGTAGGGCCTTGCGGATAATAGTAGGAATCAGTTTTTCCTTATGCTGCTTAGGGCCATAGTTATTAGAGCAATTGGAGGTAGTTACATTCATACCATAAGTATGGAAATAAGCCCTTACAATCATGTCCGAAGAGGCTTTGGAGGCACTATAAGGCGAATTAGGTGCATAAGGAGTTGTCTCGGTAAAGAGACCTGTCTCCCCTAAAGTACCATATACCTCATCGGTAGAGATATGGTGAAAACGCGCCTCTTTGTAAGCTTCTTTCACTACAAAAGGAGCCTCCATCCAGTGATGGCGTGCCACATCCAAGAGGGTAAAAGTCCCATGTATATTGGTGGTGATAAATGCATCAGGATTAGCGATAGAGTTATCCACATGAGATTCGGCTGCAAAGTGAATCACTCCTTGGAAATCATATTGCTTAAAGAGAGACTCTATGAGTTTTCTATCACAGATATCCCCTTTCACAAAAGTATAGTTAGGGGTATGCTCCACCTCGGTAAGGTTAGCCAAATCTCCCGCATAAGTGAGTTTGTCTAAATTTACCAAATGGTAATCGGGATATTTCTGTGCAAAATACACTACGAAGTTAGCCCCGATAAAGCCTGCTCCGCCAGTGATTAAAATATGCTTCATCTTATACTAATGAGGTATTTTGAGCCATTAAAGAAGTCAAAGAATCTCTCCAGTAGGGGATAGGGAAATTAAAATCTGTTTTGAGTTTGTTTTTGTCCAATACAGAATAAGCAGGACGTGCCGCTGGTGTTGGGAAATCTTCGGTTCTACAAGGAATTACCTTACAATCGCTACCAGCAAGCTTGAGTATTTCTACAGCAAAATCATACCAAGAACATACCCCTTCATTAGAGAAGTGATATACATCTTGCCTACCCCTATATAGCTTATTCTCAATCACAAAGATAATAAAGCGTGCTAAGTCTTTGGCATAAGTAGGTGTACTTACCTGATCAAATACCACTTTGAGTTCTTTGCGCTCTTTGCTGATACGCAAGATATTCTTTACAAAATTGTTCCCGAAAGCAGAGTAAAGCCAAGAGGTTCTTAGGATCAAGAAATCAATATCAGAATGTTGCAAGGCACTCTCTCCCAATAACTTTGTTTGTCCATAAGCTCCTAATGGAGAGGTAGCATCGGTTTCTGTATAGGGAGTATTCTTATCTCCTGCAAATACATAATCGGTAGAGAGGTGAATACAAGCACTTTTGTGTTCTGTACATGCTTGGGCTATATTTCTCACCGCCAAGTGATTGACCAAGTTGGCTGTTTCTTTATCTATTTCAGAACCATTGACATTGGTATAAGCAGCGCAATTGATAACAAGCTCTACTTTATTCTTTTTAAAGAAAGTATTGATCTTGTCTACATTGGTTACATCCAACTCATTTCTTGTGGTAAAAATATAATTATTTGTAACTGACTTAGGTAATTCTTGGTGAATTTCCATAGCAAGTTGTCCGCTTGCTCCTGTGATAAGTATATTTTTCATATATGTTTTTAATATAATTTTTCTTTGTAATCAAATAACCAAGCATCCTTCAGAAGGGGACTCTGCTTATCCTTTGCAGAAAGAATAACATCTTTCGTTGGAATTTTCCAATCTATGGCAATAGTACCATCGCTCCAAAGGACACTACCTTCATGGGTAGGAGCATAATAAGCATCACACTTATATTGGAAAACAGCCTCTGGGCTTAGTACCACAAAACCATGAGCAAAGCCTCGTGGAATAAAGAATTGTCTCTTGTTCTCTCCTGTAAGCTCTACCCCTACATAACGACCAAAGGTAGGCGACCCTTCACGTATATCCACTGCTACATCCCATACGGCACCACTAACAACCCTAACAAGTTTAGACTGGGCATAAGGCGGTTTTTGAAAGTGTAAGCCCCTAAGTACCCCATAGGTAGATTTAGATTCATTGTCCTGTACAAAGGTGGTACTACATACATTTTCTATAAATCTTTGCTGAGAAAAAGACTCAAAAAAATAACCCCTATCATCAGCAAAAACTTTGGGTTCTATGATAACAACACCTTCTATATCTGTCTGTATAATATTCATTTTTAGCTATTTAGATTTTACTAAGTCTAACAAATACTGCCCATAACCATTCTTAGAGAGCTCCTGAGCCAGTTCCTTGAGCTTTTCCTTGCTAATCCAGCCTTTACGATAAGCAATCTCTTCCAAGCAGGAGATTTTCAATCCTTGTCGTTTTTCCAAGGTCTCTACAAAGTTAGTTGCCTCGGTTAGAGAATCATGTGTACCTGTGTCTAACCAAGCAAAACCACGTCCTAAGAGCTGTACTTTGAGTTCTTTTGTTTGGAGGAATACTTGGTTTACCGAAGTAATCTCCAATTCGCCTCTTGCAGAAGGCTTTATTTGTTTGGCTACCTCCACCACTTTGTTAGGATAGAAATATAGACCTACAATAGCATAATTGGACTTTGGATCTTTAGGTTTTTCTTCTATTGAAAGAACATTACCTTCCGCATCAAATTCAGCCACGCCATAGCGCTCAGGATCTTTTACATAATAGCCAAAGACGGTTGCCTTTTGCTCCTCTTGCACATTGACTACTGCCTGAGAGAGCATTTGGGAAAAGGACTGCCCATAGAAGATATTATCTCCTAAGATCAAGCAGACATCGTCCCCTGCGATAAATTCCTCTCCGATAATAAAGGCCTGTGCCAAACCATCAGGCGAAGGTTGTACAGCATAAGAAAGGCGAACTCCCCATTGACTTCCATCCCCAAGCAAACGATGGAAAGCCGCTGCATCTTCTGGGGTGGTAATAATAAGTATATCTCTAATACCAGAGAGCATCAGTACCGATAACGGATAGTAAATCATAGGTTTATCATAGATAGGTAGCAACTGCTTAGAAACCCCTTTGGTGATAGGGTAAAGCCTTGTGCCTGAACCTCCTGCTAAAATAATTCCTTTCATACCGAATTTTTCGCAAAAGTAAAATAAAAAAATGAATTAGTAGCTAAGTTTAAGTTTTATTTATGAATAAAATTAAGACTCTTTAATAAGAAGTTCATGATTAGTGGTTAGTATTTGGTCTTTTTAGAGTTAGGACTAAAAACAGTAAGGGCGAATTGCCATTCGCCCCTACTATTGTTGTTCTCTATCCTACATCCAGTAAGTAGCAGAATCATGTTTATCTTGTGCTTCATCTATAAGCGCTTTTACTCTTTCAGGAGTGATGCCATAGTAGTCAGCTATCTCTTTGTAATAGCGAGCAGTGTCTTTTTCCCCTCCTGAGGAGATAGAAGTAATGACTTGTACTGGTATTTTCTGAGAGAAATCGGTAGTACTACGTGCTTTCAACTCATCACCAGGAGCATTAAAAGCATAAAATTCTCCTTGTTGATTATTCTTATTTTTAGTTCCTCTCAATACATGGAAAAGACTTACTCTTATATCATATTTTGCATAGGCTTTTTTAGGTGCAAAATAGCCTTTCAATCCCAAAGGGTTATCAGTAAGTACAGAACGTTTGGTACTATTTTTTCCATCAATTAAGTCTCCGATAGGTACTTGTTCAGGATCTGTATCACGATAGGTGTAAGTAAATAAAGAAGCTGTATCAGTACTTTCTTGTTGAGTTTTGGTATCGGTATAGCTCTTTACTTCAAAGAAGTGTTGGTGGATAGGGAGCATCTGTGCACTTGTAAATTCGTGGTTCATACGCTCGCCTTTGCTATTGTAATAGACAATTTCCATGGCATAGTGAGCCCCTTCTATCATTACCACAGGAGAGGCCTCGGTTAGTATCTTCCCATCCATATCCTTACGTACCCAGTTTTTGGTCGTTTGATCCAGTTCAAACTTGAACCTTTGCACAGGTGCTATGATACTTTCAGGATCTCCATGGAAGCGTACCCCATGAAGGTGTCCTCTGCGGATAACAAATTCTACTCTAGTGGGATCCTCATGACCCTTGTCCTCTTTTTCATTGTTAGGCTTTTGAGGCTCTTTACTGCATGAGGTAATTACTATTCCTAAAAGGGTGGCTGTTAGTACTGTTTTTAGTGTGCTTAATAAGTGTTTCATCTTGTTGTTCTTTTAATTTTGTTTTAGGTTGTTTGTATAATCAGCAGGTCGGTTGAACTCAAATGAAAGTTCATAAGTATTACTCTCGTGCTTGTATTTTAGCTTCACAATAGGCGTATTCTTTGCTTTAGAACTTTCCACAGCAGGCTTATTAGGATTTGCATTCCAAAGGATCTCTACGTCTGTTTCTTTTAGCTCCTTGTTAGAGAAAGTAGTGTAGAACTCTTCCTTAGTAAAGTTTTTCACGGAATACCCCTTGTCATCATTTTCTCGGATATATTGATAAGGCTTGCCACAGAAGAAAGAGATATACTGCTCAAAATACTCAAAAATCTCTTTAGGTTGGTCACTTTTAGCTTCTTCTCCTGTAGCATCTAAGGGAGTGATGGTAATACTATCCACTCCATCATAGCTTTGATAAGGGCGAATATCTAAGTCAAATACATTCGCAAAGCTAACCGCTACTTTATATTTTGCAAAAGGTGCTTCTTGGCGAGTGGCCTCATACACCAAGGGTTCAAAAGGATTGGATTGCTCATAAGCAACATTCCCATTGCCGAATTTGGCTATAAAATCATCCTTCTTTAGAGCGATACTTTTGTTTAACACTCCTAATTGTAAAGTTGCAAGTGAAAGAGTCTCATTCTCGGTAAAATCTCTTTTCTTCTCTACTTTCAAGACCTCCTTGACAGAAGTTGTTTGACCATTTTGGTCGGTAACAGAGAATAAGAAATCATAA
>CAJZFM010000077.1 GCA_915070235.1 uncultured Capnocytophaga sp.
CTCTCTACAGCAATAATTATGCCAAATTTTTATCCGCGGTTAGTGGTCAGTAATTCAAAATTCAAAACTATTTTTTGTCTGAGTGAAAAAATAATTGTAATTTTGACCCAAATTTTATTAGCTCAATCATAGCATGAATGCTTTGTTCAAAAAAGAAATTCGTTATTTCTTTACCTCTGCTATAGGTTATGTGGTCATAGGGGCTTTTATGCTCTTCAATGGCCTATTCCTATGGGTTTTATCAGGGGAATACAATATTTTCCAAACAGGTTTTGCGTCATTGCAGCCTTTCTTTCTGCTTTCGGCATGGATCTTTGTCTTTCTCGTCCCTGCCCTTACTATGCGTATTATCTCCGAGGAGAAGCGTAGTGGTATGTTGCCTTTGCTCTTTACCTATCCTATCTCGGTATGGCGTATAGTACTTGCTAAGTATTTGTCAGTACTTGCCATCCTACTGATTTTGTTGGCCTTCTCAGGCGTATATATATATATGGTATGGCAATTAGGCGCCCCTAAGGGAAATATAGATATGGCCAGTACCATAGGCTCCTATATAGCCCTCTTCCTACTGGGAGCTACCTTTGTAGCGGTAGGCATGTTTGCTTCGGCTATGAGTCAGAACCAGATTATCGCCTTTGTTATCGCTACTTTTATGAATTTCTTCCTATTCTTCGGATTGGACGAGCTCATAGGCCTCTTTACCCCCAATTCACTTTTCTCCTTTGGCTTCAAGATACATTTTGAAGACATCAGCCGTGGGGTAATTGACACAAGAAATATAGTCTATTTCTCTTGCTTTATTTTCTTTTTCTTATACTTAACCCAACTTTCTTTACAGACTGAAAAAAAATGAAATCCATAAAGAAACCCTTTCTCTCCATTTGCCTATTACTACTCCTTTTGGGAGGTATCCTTGGGGTGAGCCAGCTGCTATATAAGCGGTTTGATCTCACCTCTGACAAGCGCTATACCCTCTCCCCTACTACCTTGCAACTCCTATCTAAGGTCAAAGCACCTATAGATATCAAGGTATTGCTCAAAGGAAATATCCCTGCTGAGTACAAGCGCCTACAGACCGAAACGCTACAGCTATTGGAAGAATACAAGGCCGCCAATAAGCATATTCATTTTGAATTTATCAACCCCTTGGAGGGCAAGGACGCAGATAGCCAACTGCAAGCCCTAAGTGCAGAAGGCTTTACCCCCCTTATGATTACTTCCTCCACTGGAACAACAACTTCCGAGGAATACATCCTTCCTTGGGCTATTATCACTAAGGGAGACAAGCAAGAGAGAGTCTCCTTACTGCGCAACAAATTGGGTGCTTCCTCTCAGGAAAAAATACAGTTCTCTGTACAAAACTTAGAGTATGCCTTCTCCGATGCGCTCTATAAGCTCTTTTTAGAGAAACAGAAAAATATAGCTGTTATCAGAAGCAATGGCACCTTACCCGATATTCAGATTGCAGACTTTTTGCACTTGGAACAGCAATACTATCACTTAGCTCCCTTTGTCTTGGATTCAGTAGCCACCGATCCAGAGAAGACACTTAAGCAACTCTCTGAATTTCAACTATGTATTATAGCCAAACCCACCATCCCCTTTACCGATGAGCAGAAACAAGTTCTTGACCAATATATCATGAACGGAGGACGGGTATTGTGGCTTTTAGACCCTGTATCAGCTTCCTTAGAGGAACTCTTCCGCGAGCAAGGACGTACCATGGCCATGCCTCTGAACCTCAACCTGACAGATATGCTCTTCAAATACGGGGTGCGCCTAAACTATGATCTTATTAACGACTGGTACTTTACCCAAATCGTAGTGGCTCAGGGCAGTGGTAGCCAGACCCAATACACCCCTATCCCTTGGGTATATTCTCCTATGATTCTTACGGCTAATAACCATATGATTAACAAGAACTTGGACGGTATCCGCCTACAGTTCGTCAGTAGTATAGATACGCTAAGCAATGGCATCAAAAAGTCCATTTTGCTCACTTCCTCACCCCTATCCAAGACAGAAGGAACCCCCAAGGAAATTATTCTTGACTTCCCTGAGAAGACTACCGAGGGCTATGAAAAGGGAAATTTCCCAGTAGCAGTACTCTTAGAGGGTAGTTTTACCTCTGCTTTCAAAAATAGAGTAAAGCCTATCGCTGAGCTTGAGGACAAAGACCAAAGCGTACCTAACAAAATGATTGTTATCTCCGATGGGGATATTATTCGTAATGATATACAGCAAGGAGCACCTACAGAGCTGGGCTATGACAAATGGACAAACCAGTATTTTGACAACAAGGCTTTCTTGCAGAACTGTGTCAATTACCTCCTTGATGACACCGTTTTCCTAAGCCTACGCAACAAGAAAGTTTCTTTGGCATTCTTGGACAAGAAAATATTGGAAAAGGAATCAACCTATTGGAAATCAATCGCTTTTATAGTGCCTTTGCTCACTCTTACGATATTGGGCTTAGGGGTAAGATTTTGGTATAAAAGACGATTTTCTTAATATTAAGTCAAAAATTTTATAGTTTCCTTTTTTTGGAATACCTTTGCACATATTTTAAACGCATAAAAGCATATCATGAGATTTATCGTATCTAGTTCGTATCTACTAAAAAAGCTCCAAATTATAGGTGGTGTAATCAATAGCAATAACACCATGTCTATCTTGGAGAATTTCTTATTTGAATTATCTGAAAATAAACTGATCGTATCAGCCTCTGACTTAGAAACCACTATCAAAGGTGTCATAGAAGTAGAAAGTACCGATACAGCAAGTATTGTTGTCCCTTATAAGATTTTGATTGACACGCTCAAAACCTTTACCGAACAAGCACTTACTTTCATTATCAATGACAACAATACGATAGATATTGTGTCCAACAATGGTAAATATACCCTTGCTTACTTAGATAGCCAAGAGTTCCCTACCGTAGTAGAAATAGAAAATGCCAATCATGTAACTCTCAAAGGGCATATTTTGGCTACTGCTATACAGAGTACCTTCTTCGCTACAGGAAATGACGACTTGCGTCCTATTATGAATGGGGTTTTCTTCAACTTTACCGAAGAAGCGCTTATCTTTGCCGCCACTGATGCTCATAAATTAGTAAAATATGAGCGCCAAGATATCAAATCCGCAGAACCTTCCTCCTTTGTCATCCCTAAGAAACCACTAAACTTGCTCAAAGGGATTCTCGCTGGAAGCGAAACTGAGGTAACTATAGAGTATAACCAAAGCAATGCTAAGTTCTCCTTTGACCAATTGGATTACGTATGCCGCCTTATTGACGGAACTTACCCTAACTACGAAGCGGTTATTCCTAAGGAAAATCCTAACAAACTAATTGTCAATCGTACACTATTGCTCAACTCCACCAAGCGTATCTCCAACTTTGCCAGCAAAGCAACCCACCAGATGCGCGTGAAAATCACAGGTAATTCCTTGCAAATCTTCGCTGAAGATATAGAATACAACAATAGGGCTAATGAAACTATTCCTTGTAACTACGAAGGAGATGACATGGAAATAGGGTTTAACTCTAAATTCTTCATGGAGATGCTCAGCAACCTATCCTCCGACGACGTTCTCCTTGAGATGTCATACTCCAATCGCCCTGGTATCCTCACCCCAGCCGACGGATTGGACGAGGGAGAAAAGATCTATATGCTTGTGATGCCTACTATGCTCAATGAGAATGTTTAATTGATTTTTTCATATTTAAAAGAAGCTGTCTTTGTGAAGATGGCTTTTTTAAGTTCATAATCCTAACGAAATTCCTATATGCAAATCTACAAATTCGGAGGTGCCTCCGTCAAAGACGCTCAAAGCGTACGCAATGTGGTCTCTATCCTTGAAAATACTACCCACCGAGATATCCTTATCGTAATCTCTGCTATGGGAAAGACAACTAATGCCCTAGAAGAAGTGGTGACCAATTATTTCAATGAAAATAAAAATGCTCTAGACGAAAGCCTCCAAAAGGTAAAGGACTTCCATTACCAAATCATTGGAGAACTCTTTGAGAATAAAAATCACCCTATTTATTGGAAAATAGATGGGCTTTTTGGGGAAATTTCCTCTTTCTTAGAACGCAACAAATCACCCAAACATAGTTTTGTCTATGACCAAATAGTGAGTTTCGGGGAACTTATCTCCACTCATATTATTAGCCATTACCTCAATGATAGAGGGATACGTAACACTTGGCTTGATGCACGTAACTTAGTGAAAACCAATAGCAACTACCGAGAAGGGGAAGTAGATTGGGAGGAGACCAAGCGCAATATTACCGAGAATATCAACCCTTCCCTTATGTACATTACCCAAGGCTTCATAGGCAGTGACCCAAACTACTTTACCACTACCCTCGGTAGAGAAGGTTCGGACTACTCCGCTGCTATCTTCGCCTACTGCCTTGAGGCTGAGAATGTTACTATCTGGAAAGATGTAGCAGGTGTACTTAATGCCGATCCGAGATATTTCTCTGATACACAGCTACTTGAGAAGATTCCATACCAAGAGGCTATAGAACTGGCTTTCTATGGGGCTTCAGTGATTCACCCCAAGACCCTACAACCCCTCCAAAAGATGAATATCCCGCTGAATGTGCGATCTTTCCTAAACCCCAATGAAGCTGGAAGTTCCGTATGTGATGCTAAGGAACTATCTCCAAAGATTCCTTGTTACATACGCAAGCAAAATCAGCACTTATTATCTCTCTCTTCCTTGGATTTTTCTTTTATTGCCGAAGAGAATATCAGCTTCATTTTCAATCTTTTAGCTACTTATCAAATCAAAGTAAGCCTACTACAGAACTCAGCCATAAGCTTCAATCTGTGTATAGAGGACAAGTATAACAATCTCTCACAGCTATTGGAGGACCTAAGCAAACGCTTCAAGGTGAGTTGTATAGAGGGAGTAATCTTATACACTGTACGCCATGCTCAACCCGATAGCTTCAATTTCTTAGGAGATGACAAGGAAGTACTCTTAGAACAATTTGCTCTCAATACCCAACAGAAGATTGTTAGACAATAAGTAGTGATTAGAATCTAACCACTGATAACTAACTACTGATAATCAACAAAACGTTAAAAACGTATTTTAAGCCTAATTTTTTCAATTTTATTTTCTTATCTCAAAAAAAGGTCGTAAATTAGCACCTTGAAATAAAAAGTAACTTTACAATGGTTGAAGGAGAAAAACTCATTCCTATTAACATAGAAGACCAGATGAAGACTGCCTACATTGACTACTCAATGTCAGTAATTGTCTCAAGGGCCTTGCCTGATGTGCGTGATGGACTAAAACCTGTACATAGGCGTGTACTCTTTGGAATGCATGAACTCGGTGTACGTAGCAATACTGCACATAAGAAATCCGCTCGTATCGTCGGGGAAGTACTCGGTAAGTACCACCCACATGGAGATTCTTCTGTATATGATACCATGGTACGTATGGCGCAGTGGTGGAACATGCGTTACATGCTTGTAGATGGGCAAGGTAACTTCGGTTCTATAGATGGGGATTCTCCTGCTGCTATGCGTTATACTGAGGCGAGAATGCGTAAAATGGCTGAGGATATGCTCATAGATATTGACAAAGAAACAGTGGATCATACGCTGAACTTTGACGATACCCTTGAGGAGCCTACTGTATTGCCTACCCGCATTCCTAACCTTTTAGTTAATGGTTCTTCAGGGATTGCCGTAGGTATGGCTACCAATATGCCGCCTCACAACCTTGCTGAGGTAGTAGATGGTACCATTGCTTATCTTGATAATCAAGATATTACCATTGACGAACTCATGGAGTATATCAAAGCACCTGATTTCCCTACAGGAGGAATCATCTATGGCTATGATGGAGTACGTGAGGCCTTCAAAACAGGACGCGGACGCGTAATTGTACGCGCTAAAACACACTTTGAGGAGATCAATAATCGCGATTATATTGTTGTTACTGAAGTGCCTTATCAGGTAAATCCTGAGACTATGCGCGAACAAACCTCCAATTTGGTCAAAGAAGGCAAACTCGACGGATTGGCCGACATTGTAGATCAGACAGGTAAGGGAGGAATGCGTATCGTATATGAACTCAAGAAAGATGCCATTCCTAATGTAGTGCTTAACAACCTTTTTAAGCACACTGCTCTACAATCTTCCTTTAGTGTCAATAATATCGCCTTGGTCAATGGTCGACCTGAACAGCTAAACCTAAAGGACTTGATATACCACTTTGTAGAACATCGCCATGATGTAGTATATAGGCGTACCCAATATGAGCTAAAGAAAGCCAAGGAACGTATTCATATTTTGGAAGGGTTCATGAAGGTTATGGCTACTGAAGACACGATGGGAAAGGCTATTGAGATCATTCGTTTTCATGACAGACCCAAGGAAGACCTAATCACCGAATTTGAACTTACTGAAATACAAGCAGAAGCAATCTTAGCTCTACAATTACGTCGTATTAACAAACTCCTTATCCTACAGACTAAGGAAGAATATGAGCAATTATTAGCACAAATTATCGATTTGGAAGATATCCTTGCTC
Source organism: uncultured Capnocytophaga sp. (assembly GCA_915070235.1). Lineage (GTDB taxonomy): Bacteria > Bacteroidota > Bacteroidia > Flavobacteriales > Flavobacteriaceae > Capnocytophaga. Next base: position 6,565 of record CAJZFM010000077.1, read on the forward strand.
GCAAAGAACGTCGTACTCAGATTATTAAGGACGAACTTTTAGAAATAAAAGCCAAATATGGGGACGAACGCCGCTCTGTAATTGAATATGCAGGTGGTGATATCTCTATAGAGGATATTATTCCAAATGAACAAGTAGTCATTACCATTTCCAATGCAGGCTATATCAAGCGTACTTCTGTCAATGAATACAAGACTCAGGCCCGTGGTGGCGTAGGGCAAAAAGCTTCTGCTACCCGTGATAAAGACTTTATAGAACACCTCTTTGTAGGTACCAACCACCAGTATATGCTCTTCTTTACCGAAAAAGGTAAATGCTTCTGGCTCAGAGTGTATGAGATACCTGAGGGTGGTAAGAATACCAAGGGACGCGCTATTCAGAACCTTATCAATATCGCCCCTGATGATCTTGTCAAAGCAGTTATCTGTACCCATGATCTCAAGGAACAAGACTATATCAATAGCCATTATGTAGTTATGGCAACCAAGAAAGGGGTAATTAAGAAAACTTGCTTAGAACAATACTCTCGTCCACGACAGAATGGTATTGTTGCCATTACTATCAAGGAAGACGATGAGCTATTGGAAGCACGCCTTACCTCTGGCAATAGCCAAGTGATGCTTGCCGTGAAATCGGGCAAGGCCATTCGTTTCCCTGAAGAAAAGGTACGTGCCGTAGGTCGTAGCGGCTCAGGAGTACGTGGTATCTCCTTTGACGACGAAGCCAATGATGAGGTTATTGGCATGATTACCATAGAGAATCCTAAGGAGGAAACCGTATTGGTAGTCTCCGAAAATGGTTATGGTAAGCGTACCTTCATTGATGATCCTGAGACAGGCGAGGCCGTTTATCGTATCACCAACCGTGGCGGTAAAGGGGTGAAGACCATTTCCGTAACTGAAAAAACAGGTAATCTGGTCGCTATCAAGTCCGTATTAGAAGAAGATGACCTAATGATTATCAACAAATCAGGTATGGCTATTCGCCTTCCAGTGAGTGATCTCCGTGTTATGGGACGTGCTACCCAAGGGGTGCGCCTTATCAATATCAAAGGTAATGACTCTATTGCGGCTGTAGCCAAAGTAATGAAGGAAGATGAGGAATTTACTGAAGGAGAAGATACAGAAGAACCTTCTACTAATGAATAAATAATTATAAGTCAAACATAAAACTAAGTTACCATGAAAAAAAGTATGCTACTAATAACAGCACTCACTGTTTCAGCTGTTTCATTTGCTCAAAAGAAAGAACTGAAGGACGTGAAAAAGGCCATTGAGAAGAACGAATTCTCTCAAGCACAAACATTATTGGAAAATGTAAAGAATGCAGCGCTTGCCGATAGAAAATCCTCTGCGGAATACTATTTCCTAAAAGGAGAATTGGCGCTTAAGAAAGCTATTGCTGGAAAAGATGTCATTAACTCTTTGACAGAAGCTTCTACCGCTTTGGCTGAGGCGAAAAAGGTGGGGGGAAAAAGTCCCTCTGAGTTGGATGTACTTAAACATGAAGGTGCAAGAATTGCTATAGAGAAAGGTCAGGCCTCTTATCAAAAAGATGAATTCAAAGACGCTGCACTTGCTTTTGAGCAAGTATATCGCCTTAGCCCAAGAGATACCTTATTCCTCTACAATGCAGCTGTTTCAGCTACCCAAGGTAAGGAAAACGAAATGGCGCTTAACTATTTCTTAGAGTTGAAAGACTTGAAATATGATGGTACTGAAGTTCTTTATACAGCTAAAAATAAAGAAACAGGTCAAATAGAAAAATCAGCAGATAAGAATACACGCGATATGAAGATGAAGACGGGTAATTATTCTAACCCTACTCAGGAGAAAACCCCATCTAAAAGAGGAGAGATCATCCGCAACATCGCTTACCTCTATGTAGATCAAGGAAAAAAGGATGAAGCTATTAAGGCTTTTGAATTTGCGCGCAAAAACTATCCTAAGGACGGGGAACTAATCATGCAAGAGGCCAATGTATATTACCAATTGGGCAATATGGAGAAGT
>CAJZFM010000078.1 GCA_915070235.1 uncultured Capnocytophaga sp.
AACCCAGGACCCCAACATTAAAAGTGTTGTGCTCTACCAACTGAGCTACCAAGTCCTTAAAAAATTACGCACTGTAAGTGCTTTATTGCGGGTGCAAAATTACATCTTTTTTTCGTATAAACAAACAAAAAAATAATTATTTTTGCATTTTATTTCTGTCTTTATCACAACAGCTTATTACTCTGTATTTTATGAAAGAAAAAATTATCCTTTTAGGCTATATGAGTAGCGGAAAATCTACCATCGGGCAACTGCTCGCTGGCTCGCTTGACCTCCCTTTTGAGGACTTGGACTGCTTTATCGAGCGCAAAGAAGGAAAAAAAATCTCAGAGATATTCGCCCTGAAGGGAGAAATCTACTTTAGAAAACAAGAACAAACCTATCTTAAGGAACTCCTCTCCTCCCCCACTGCTATGGTCATTGCCTTGGGTGGTGGCACCCCTTGCTATGGAAACGCTATGGAGCTTATTCGTGCTGCTTCTCCCTACTCTTTTTATCTGCAACTGCCTACAAGTGAGCTTATGGCTCGTCTTCTACCAGAGAAAGCTAAGCGCCCCTTGATCGCTCATCTAACTCAGGAGGATATAGAGGAGTTTATCAACAAACACCTCTTCGAGCGCTTTCCTTTCTATACCCAAGCGCATTTTATCCTCCCCTGTCTTGGCCTTAGCCCCACCGAGATTGTAGAAAAAATAAAAACACAGATAAAATAATTAGGAAAACGCTTGACAACGCCCCTTAAAAAATCGTATATTTGCACCCTTAAATGCCTTTGATACAAACAATGAAATTATCTAGCTTTAACTTCAATCTTCCTAAAGAACTCTTGGCTGAGTATCCCAGTGAAAACCGTGATGAAGCACGCCTTATGGTCGTTCATCGCAAAACAGGCACTATAGAACATAAGTTGTTCAAAGATGTCATTGATTATTTTGACGACGGAGACGTCTTTGTTCTCAACAATACCAAGGTATTCCCTGCACGCCTCTACGGCCACAAGGAAAAAACCAATGCTAAGATAGAGGTCTTCCTCCTTCGTGAGCTTAACAAAGAACAACGCCTATGGGACGTGTTGGTAGACCCCGCCCGAAAAATACGTATCGGCAACAAACTTTTCTTTGATCAAGAGGAAGAATTGGTTGCTGAAGTGATTGATAATACGACCTCTCGCGGGCGTACCCTTCGTTTCCTTTTTGATGGCTCTTACGAGGGCTTCCGCAACAAGCTCTTAGAGTTGGGACATACCCCGCTGCCTAAGTATATCACCCGCCCTGTAGAGCCTGAGGACGAAGAGCGTTACCAAACAATTTATGCCAAGTACGAGGGGGCTGTAGCGGCTCCTACTGCTGGGTTACACTTCTCCAAACAGCTCATGAAGCGCTTGGAGATCAAGGGCATTAGCTTTGCCGAACTCACCCTACATGTGGGCTTGGGTACCTTCAACCCTGTGGAGGTGGAAGACCTCTCCAAGCACAAAATGGATAGTGAGGAGATCATCATTCCTCAAGAGGCTTGCGATAAGGTCAATAAGGCCAAAGAAGCTGGCAAGCGTGTATGTGCCGTGGGAACAACCGTGATGCGTGCCATGGAAAGCTCCGTGTCCTCTCACAATACACTGAATCCTTTTGTGGGTTGGACTAACAAGTTCATTTTCCCTCCATACGATTTCGGTGTGGCCAATGCGATGATTACCAACTTCCATACACCCAAATCCACCCTACTGATGATGGTTTCTGCCTTTGCTGGTCATGAACTTATCATGGACGCCTATGAGGAAGCCGTAAAAGAAAAATACAAATTCTTCTCCTACGGAGATGCTATGCTAATCATATAGATAATAAGGTAAAAGCTAAATCCAGCGAATACTTTTTTACCTTTTACTTTTTACTTTGAATTAAGATGAAGCGTTTATTCCTTATAGCCCTACTCTGTATAGGGCAACCTATCGTATTTGCGCAGAACCAACAAGAAGAGGTAGCGCAAGAGAAAGAAACCTTGGCTAAGCCCTATAATCCTGAGGAGGACGGACTTGAAAAAATCAATGAATTGCTCAAGCTGGCCAAGAAGAAAAACAAAAGACTCCTTATCCAAATAGGGGGTAATTGGTGTATATGGTGCTTGCGCTTTAACCACTTGGTTACCACCGACCCCGAACTGAAAAAAATATTGGACAAGAAGTACTTATACTACCACCTGAACTACTCTCCTGAGAACAAGAACGAAAAGGCTTTTGCCAAATACGGAAACCCAGGTGAGAAATACGGCTATCCCGCTTTTCTAATCCTTGACAAAAGAGGCAATATCCTCACCACTCGCAAGACAGAGGATATGGAAGAAAACAAAGGATATAACAAAGAAAAAGTCAAAAAATTCTTGTTGGGTCGCTTGGACTTAAACGGCAAACTTTAACTTTTATTTAAAGACAAAAAAGTATTTTATTTCACGATTATTCATTAATTTTGTACCCTCTAAAATAAAGTTTTTATGGCAAATATTACATTTCACAATGAGCCTGCCTCTACTGCAGGCGAACTACCTAAAGTAGGTACTATTGCTGCTAATTTCGTAGCCGTTGGTAGTGATTTGAAAGAAAAATCACTTTCCGATTACAAGGGACAACGTGTGGTGCTCAACATATTCCCCAGTGTAGATACAGGCGTATGCGCCGCTTCTGTAAGACGTTTCAACCAAGAAGCTGCCAACCTTCCCAATACCAAAGTATTGTGTATCTCCAAGGACTTGCCTTTCGCTATGGCTCGTTTCTGCGGAGCTGAAGGTCTGAACAATGTAGTGGTACTCTCCGATTTCCGTGGCGATTTCTCTAAGAAATATCCTTTGGAACTTGTAGACACCCCTCTTAAGGGACTCCTCTCTCGTGCTGTTATCGTCTTGGACGAAGAAGAAAGAGTGATCTATACCGAACAAGTAGAAGAAATCACTCACGAGCCTGATTATGAAGCCGCACTCAAGGCCTTGAAATAAGAATAAGGCTTTAAGATAAGAAATAGGGAGCGAAAAGTCGCTCCCTATTTTATTCTTCATGCTGATGATAACAACTACAAGTGGTATCTCCACAGCGAAAACCACTGATATCTACCTCAAGGGTAGCATGCTGTACTCCTTGGTGATAGAGAGAATGCTTGAGTTCTTTTTTCATCTGCATAATATCTTCTAAGCTGACGCCATCCTTGACCACCAAGTGTGCTGTCAAGGCATTTTCCGAACTACTTAGCGCCCAGATATGGAGGTGATGAATGGAGGTGATGCAGGGGTGAGCAAGTAGTAATTGCTGTATATCTTCATTGGAGACCTGGTGAGGTACTCCGTCCAAAATGAGCTTAACACTCTCCTTGAGCAGTGCCCAAGTGGAAAAGAGAATGACAAAAGCAATCACAAAACTAATGATGGGGTCTATGATATTCCAGCCTGTCAGCGCAATCAAGCCTCCTGAGACGATCACCCCAAGAGAGACCAAGGCATCTACCATCAGGTGCAAGAATGCCCCCTTGATATTGATATCGTCTTTCTGTCCCTTGTAGAAGAGAAAAGCCGAAAGCCCATTGATAAAAATCCCTATCAGCGCGGTGATGATAATCATCATTCCCTGCATCTGTGGTGGGTGAGAGAAGCGCTCAATACTCTCCACCCCTATCTTGATAACAATAAGGCAAAGAATCACAGCATTAACAAACGAGGCCAATATAGAGGCTTTCTTATACCCATAGGTATAAAGAGCGGTCGCTCCCTTTTGTGCCAACTTCATTCCCAAGAGCGAGATAATAAGGGTAGCCACATCGCTCAGGTTATGGCTGGCATCAGAGATCAGGGCTAAGGAGTTGATGCGTATCCCTACCACAAACTCTATTAGGGTATAGAGCGCATTCGCTCCTATCCCTACATAAAATGCCTGATTGATACGCTTCAAATCTGGCACATGGTGATGATGGTGACCATGATGGTCGTGATCATGATGTTCCATAATTATATAGTGAATAGTGAATAACGAAAAGTGAATAACTTTTCACTCTTCACTTTTCATTTTTCACTCATTAACGATCGTTCCTACCGCTTCCCCTGCCACTACTTTGGCCAGATTGCCTTTTTTGTTCATATCAAAAACAATAATAGGCAAGTGGTTTTCTTGGCTAAGGGTGAAGGCAGTCATATCCATTACCTTAAGATTTTTGTCTATAGCCTCCACAAAGGTAAGATGTTCATACTTGGTAGCTTGTGGATCTTTCTCTGGGTCAGCCGTATAGATACCATCTACACGGGTACCCTTGAGAATCACATCAGCATTGATTTCTATCGCGCGGAGTACCGCTGCCGAATCAGTGGTAAAGTATGGGTTCCCTGTACCAGCCCCAAAGATGACCACGCGCCCTTTTTCCAAGTGGCGTACCGCCCTACGGCGGATAAAAGGCTCTGCTATGGCCTCCATCGCAATGGCCGTTTGCAAGCGGGTGAGTACCCCCTCGTCCTCTAAAGCACTTTGCAGTGCTAAGGCGTTAATCACCGTAGCGAGCATACCCATATAGTCACCCTGTACCCTGTCCATACCATTGCTGGCTCCTGCAAACCCACGGAAGATGTTCCCTCCCCCGATGACTATCGCCACCTCGGCACCTTGTTCCACAACTTGCTTGATCTCTATGGCATATTCCTTCAATCGTGCTGGGTCTATCCCATGCTGACGATCTCCCATAAGGGCTTCTCCACTTAGCTTGAGGAGGATTCTCTTGTATTTCATTTGGATTATCTTTTTAGCAATATCAGTGAATGGTGAGCTTTTCACGCTTCATTTTTCATTTTTCACTCATCGGGACAAAGGTACGATATCTTCACAAGATTACCAAAAAAATATAAACCAATTTGCCAATTTGTCAATTTACCAATTAGGTTATTTAGCTCATTAGCTTCCATTCTTTAGCGCGGTTATGGGCGTCCCACATACGCTTGTAGAGCGGACTATGCTCTAATAGCTCATTATGAGTACCTACGGCATTGATATGTCCTTTTTCAAAGACAATAATCTGGTCGGCTGTAGTAATAGTAGAAAGGCGATGGGCAATCACAAGTACGGTCTTTCCCCTAATAAGCTGAGCAAAAGCCTCTTGTATCTTGTGTTCGTTCTCTGGGTCAGCAAAGGCAGTGGCTTCGTCCAAGACCAATATAGGAGCATCCTTGAGGATAGCTCGTGCCAGCTGGAAGCGCTGTTGTTCGCCTCCGCTAAGGTGTACGCCACTTTGCCCAAAACGAGTCTCATATCCTTGAGACAAGCTCATGATAAAGTCGTGTAACTGAGCCGCTTTGGCAGCTGCTATCACCTCGTCTTTGGTCTTATCCATTCCCATACGAATGTTCTCATACATTGTTTGTTGGAACATAAAACTGTCTTGGAAGACAAACGATACTTGCCGCATAAGCACTTCGGTAGGAAACTCTCGTATATCTATCCCTCCAATGGTGATACGCCCCTTCGTTACGTCCCAAAAGCGGGAGAGCAACTGCCCTACAGTGCTTTTCCCCGCCCCTGATGGGCCTACCAAAGCGGTAATGGTACCTTCCTTAGCGGTGAAGCTAATATCTTCAAGTACATAGCGGTCTGCCTCATAGGCAAAAGAAACTTGATCAAAGCAAATATCATGATTCTGTGGCGCTTCACTTGTTTTCCCTTCAGGGAGTATCGGCTGGGTAAGAATGGCATCTATCTGCTGTACCCCTTGTTCTATCAGTTGTAGTTGCATAATCATATTGCTCATCACAAAGAGAGGCCTCATATAGCCTGTCCCTAAGATAAGGAATAAGAGTAATGTCGGTAGGCTCACTCCTTGCCTAAAATATAGGTACAACCCCAGTGCCAAAACAGGTAACATGGCATTGCTAGCAAAGCTCATAAAGATAGCAAAGGGAGCTGAACTATGTCGTATCCAATCGCTTACAAAACGATGGAAAGTATATACCTTTTTACCATATTTCTCAAAGGTCTCGGCCGATTGTTGGAAGATTTTCATCACTGGCATTGCCCGTACATACTCCACTATACCAGAGCTGAGTTCCTCAAGGGAATGATGGTATTTCTCAGTAAGATGTTGGTTTTTCTTGCCCAACATCAGTGGCATAATAAGTGCCAATACCACAAGGGGTAAGCAACTGATAAGTGCCAAGCGCCAATCCTCCTTAAAGAGATAACTAATAGTCAGCAAGGGTAGGGCTGCCGCTTTGACAAAATCAGGAATTTGATGCGCCACAAAAGTCTCTATTCGCTCCACATCATCGGAGATAATCTTTTTGAAAGCCCCCGAATTGCGATGCGAAAGGTAGCCCATTGGCAGTGCACCTACCTTATTAGTGAGGGTTTTGCGTAGCCCATAGAGGATATTGAAGGCAGCTATATGCGAGAGAACACCTGAAAGGAAAAAAGAAAACATGCTGATAAGAATCGCCCCTATAGCATAACTTACATAGGAGTAAGTGAGCGAAAAATCGGGTACCCGCTTGGTAAGCTCTTTGATAATGTAGAACACCAAGGCATAAGGTACCAAGCTCAGCACACTATGTAATACGGCTAAGATACAGGAGGTAAAAAGTAAGCCCTTACATTGACCTGCTATTTGAAGTAGTCTTTTCATAAATATCAATGTATTAATTTACCAATTGTCTAATTGGCTCATTTGCTAATTAGTTTCCATCCATTAGAAGTTTGTTGGAGTGTCCAAAGACGCTCGTAGAGTCCTTTTTGAGCCAAGAGTTCATCATGAGTGCCTGCTTGGGCAAGTTTTCCATTCTCCAAAACAAGTATCTTATCAGCATGCTTAATGGTAGAGAGCTTATGAGCGATGACCACCACTGTTTTATCCTTTACCAGTTCTTCAATAGCTTGTTGTATATAGATTTCGTTCTCAGGGTCAAGGCTGGCAGTAGCCTCGTCAAGCAGAATGATCGGAGCATCCTTGAGCAAAGCACGAGCAATACTGATACGCTGCTTCTCCCCGCCCGAGAGTCGGTTACCCCCCTCACCTACTGGGGTGTGCATGCCTTGGGGCAGTTCTTGGGCAAAGGAAAGCACCTGAGCCCGCTCAGCAGCCGCTATGATTTGAGCTTCAGTGGCTTGAGGATTACCTATCTTGATATTATTATATATGGTATCATCAAAGAGATAGATCTCCTGAAATACCTCACTGACCAGTCCATAGAAGCGATCGGTTGGGATATGGCGTATATCCACCCCTCCTATGGTGATACACCCCTTAGTTACGTCCCAAAAACGGGCTATAAGCGAGGCTATGGTAGTCTTCCCCGAACCCGAATGCCCTACAAGAGCAACCATACTATGCTCTGGTATGGTAAAATTAAGGCCACTAAGGGTAAGTTTGTCTGGTAGGTAGGCAAAATCTACCTCATGGAAGGCGATATCAAAGTGAGTAGGAAACTCATTTTCAGCAGTATCCATGGTAGGCTCCTCAAGTACCTCTATTACCCTTGTGAGGCTCTCATTCATATAGCGGAGCATGAGGTAATCCACCAGCATCACTTTGACTGGATTATAAAGGTTATAGCCCAAAATGAGAAAGACCATCAGTACAGGTATTGTAATCTCGTGATGAGTAAGGTAATACAAGCCTAAGGCAAGCATGAGGATAAAGCCTATTTCAAGCACTATATAAGCCATGGTAACCGTAGGCCCTGGGACTGCCTCCAAGCGAATACTCTTTTGGCGAAGGTCAGCATAGGCCTTGTCCAAACTGAGGTTGTGATCGCCTATAAGACCATAGGACTTCAGGTGACGAATACCTTGTACATATTCCAAAAACTTGGCTGCTACCTCATTGCGTGCTTTGACCTGTCCCTTGCTTAGCTCCCATTTATCAACTAAGAAAGTACCGAGCTTTAGGAAAGGTATAATCAGCAGGAGTGCTATCCATAGGCAGAGCGTCAGCCGCCAATCACAGTAGAACAAAAAACCTGAGAGCATCAGTGTCCCGAAGAGTGCCGCAGTGATATGACCAAAGCTATGACTGAAAATATGCTCAAAGCTGGCTACATCTTGCATAATTACTGAGCCTATCTCTCCTGAGTCGCGCTTTTTGAAAAAGCCTAAAGAGAGCCTTTGCAGATGATTACCTAATTTAATACGTATATCCTTAGAAAGGTCATAGGCCAATAGGTTGGACGAGACAAGACTGCGGGAGGCCACAAAAAACTGTAGAAGAAGCAACAAACACATCACCCCTACCATTGTCCAAATAAGAGAGGTATTGGGTTGCTCCTTGAACAACTCCCATACTACCAACAGTAGTATGCCCGATGGTGTTGTGATAAACCCACTATGGACAAGCTCCCATAGCACACTGCGCCATACCCCACGAGGATTAAGATGGATTATATAGCTAAGATTGCGTATCATGTATATTGGCTTTGAATTACATGACAAAGATAGGAAGAATACTCCTATATAGATTTAATCTCAATAGCTATTTTTTTAATCTCATTAGCAAATTGAAAGAGTTTTTAAAGAGGCTAAAAAGTAAGTAAAGAAAAAGAAAAGGAATA
>CAJZFM010000079.1 GCA_915070235.1 uncultured Capnocytophaga sp.
TGTAATAAAGATTGAAATCTAAAGGAATGAAATAAAATACACCTACTACACATAGAATAAAAACATTTAGAATAGGTGTAAAATGTTTCTTTAGAAAGGGAATCATCTAATTGTTTTGTTTTGTTGTTGTCTGAGTGATTTGAAATTTTCATAAACAGAGATTGCACTTACTTTACTGAGTAAGAATCCCTCCTTACCATCTAAAATACCTAACTTGAGTATATAGGTTTTGAAAAAATGAAAAGCCATTTTGGCATACATCTTTAGCGGATTGTAACGCTTCCCCTTAAGGAACATCTCCTCTCCTCTTAACTTGCCATAGAGGACAGCTTTCTCTCGGTAGGACTTATAATCGGATACCGAATAATGTAAAAGCTTGTGCTTGAGCGTCCCAATAGTTCCCTCTACAGTGAGTGTTTCATGCACTTTTCTTTCAGGCACATAGTGACATTTTGACTTGCGGAACAAACGAAAATTTCGATCTCCTTGGGTGCCTGAAAAGTGAATAGGCTTTCCAGCAAAGAAAAACAATCGGTAGAAATAGTAAGCCTCTTTTTTCTCAGGATTATTGAGCGTAAGGATAATTTCTTCTTTTAGTTCAGGGGTAATACGTTCGTCACCATCTAAGAAGAGCACCCAATCATTGGAGGCGTTTTCAAGTGCTAAATTGCGCTGTTGGGCAAAATCCTCGAACTTATTTTGGATCACCTTCACCTTAGGGAAAGATTCTGCTATAGCCACAGTATGGTCGGTACTAAAGGAATCTACTACAATAATTTCATCACAGAAATCAAAGCATTGTAGCACTTCCTTGATATTCTTTTCCTCATTATAAGTGATGATAAGGCCACTTACTTTTTCAGTTAAAGATTGCATTCATTTTTTCTGCAAAGGTAATATTTTTTTTGTACTTTTGTGCTTTAATTCAAAAAATATGATTCATATTGGTTTTGTACATGGACAATTTCCCTATGGAGGAGGGGAGAAAATAACGTCTAATATAGCCCCTTTGTTAAAAGAAATGGGATATGCTATCTACGTTTTTTCATCTCATATTCATCATGAACAAATAGATGAAGAGGATAAGAAAAATATAACTTTTGTAGATGTCCAGAAAACAAGGTTATTTTCTTCACCTAAAGTCTCTTTAGTAGATAAGGTAAAAGAATTGAAAATAGACATTCTTGTTTTTATAGGAAAGAGTTTTAGTGCCAAACGAGAAAAAATATTAAAACAAACTAATTGCAAATGTATATTTGCACATTATGGGGCTACTTTTTGGCAGGCTGAAAACCACTTAGAGGATTTACAAGTGAAGGCTAAAAAGAATTTCATTAATTATTTGTTTTACAAAGGGTTTAAGATACCTCTTTTTCATATATATAAAAGAATAAAGATAGAAAAATATCGCATAATTTATAACACATATGATGCTTTTACAGTATTATGTGAGGAATATAAAAAAGAACTTACGCAGGCATTAGGACTTAAAGATAATCATAAACTCAGAGCAATATCTACCCCTATTATATCTGCCCCTTATAATTATTCTTTAGAAAAAGAACCCCTTATTATCTATGTAGGGCGTATGAGTTATGTGGATAAACGAGTGGATCGTTTGGTTAGTATCTGGGAAGAAATCTATAAAAAATTTCCTGATTGGCAATTTGTCTTGATAGGTAGTGGGAAGGAACTACCTAATCTCCGCACAATGGTAAAGGAGAAGAACCTAGAACGTATTACTTTTTTAGGGAAAGTAGAAGATATTTTTCCCTATTATAATAAGGCAGCTATCTTCTGTTTGTCTTCCCAAATGGAAGGGCAGGGTACAGTTTTGATGGAAGCACAACAAGCGGGAGTTGTACCTATTGCTTTTGATTGTTCAGCAGGTGTAAGAGGGATATTGTCACCTAATGGAGAAAATGGTATTTTAGTAAAACCCTTTGACATGGAAGAATATGTTTACAAACTGAGTATGTTGATGAATGATCCTCAGATGAGAAAAGATATACAGAAAAATATACTTACAAAAGCTAAAGAATATAGTGTTGAAGTTATTGTAAAACAATGGGACGAATTATTTAAAAGTGTATTATGAGCTTAAGATTATTTAGAACTACAGAATACAAAGCTCTTGCTTATCGTTTAGCATTAGCCTATATATTTTACTTTTTATCACGCCTTTCTTTTTATAGTTTCAATAAGGCACACCTGCATATAGAAGGTATAGCCGATTTCTTTCGTCTTGCTTTTTATGGTTTGTTGTTTGATACTACAGCTATTATCTATGTAAATCTGCTGTTTATCTTCCTAAGTGTGCTACCACTACTTATCAACACTAAGAAAAGTTTTCAAAAAGTACTTTTTTGGGTATATTTTGCTTGTAACATACCTGCATATCTACTTAATTTTATAGATATTGTATATTTTTCGTATAACAAGACACGCCTTACTACCAATGATTGGGCTTTGGTAGAAAATGAACACAATCCACTGACACTCATGGTTGGATTTTTGGTGCAATATTGGGCTATTTTTGCTGTTTTCTTAGTACTAATTGTGTTATGGATATTCCTTTATAAAAAAGTACAAGTCAGAGAAGAAGAGGTAACACATAGAAGACCTTACTTTATAACCTCAGCAATAGTGTTGGTTCTATTGGCTCCTACACTTATCTTTGGGATACGCGGGTTTTCATTTAGAGCGGGAGTAATTCCTCTCACTGTAATGGATGCCAGTAAGTATGCACGCGATATTTCTCAGGTAAATATACTACTAAATACACCTTTTACCATCTTTCGTACCATTGGTAAGAACAAGGGTTTTAAGGAATTCAAATTCACTACAGATGCTTATATAGCAGAAAATATCAAGCCCATTAAACAATATAGGCGACAAATGAGTGAGCACCCCAATATAGTGGTTATTATTCTTGAGGGTATGGGAGCGGAGTACTTTGGGGTGATGAACCAACAAACTCACATTCCTAACTACCGTAGCCATACGCCTTTTTTAGACTCATTGGCTAGGCAAGGATACTATTTTACTAATATATTCTCCAATAGTGTACATTCTATTGAAGGAATTTCAGCAGTCACGGCAGGGATGCCTACTTTTCAAACAGCATGGGTACGTTCGGGCTATGCTCAGCGTAAAATATCTTCATTACCTGAGATAGCACGCTCCTTGGGTTATCAAACCCTTTTTGCTCATGGGGCTACTAATGGTTCAATGAACTTTGATGGTTATACCCATCAAATCGGTTATGAGACCTATTTGGGGCGTACCGAATTTAATGATGACCGTTATTATAATGGAAGCTGGGGTATAGATGACGAACCTTTTTTACAATATTTTGCCAAGAATATTAATCAAATGAAGCGTCCTTTTTTAGCAACGGTTTTTACACTATCCTCTCATGGCCCTTATACAGTGCCTGAACCTTATAAAAACAAGTTTAATAAGGGAGATATACTCATGCATAATGTAGTGGAATATGCTGATTTTTCGCTAAAAAAATTCTTTGATACCATTAAGAAAGAAGATTGGTATGCTAATACTATATTTGCTATTATCTCAGATCACACAACTGAAGACTATTATGATTATTACAAACAGAAAATAGCACACCACCGCTTGCCTATTATCCTCTTTAGCCCGAATAAAGCACTTATTCCTCAAGGGAGTTCAGATACATTAGGTCAACAGATAGATATTTTTCCTACTTTGGTAGATCTTATGGGGTATCAAAAACCTTTTCGCTCTTGGGGACGTAGTCTTCTGAGTGATAAGGCAGGCGAGACTCCTCGTGCCTTTGTTACACATACTCAGTTCTATCAACTTATACAAGGTAATTACATATATGTGTTAGATTTACAAGGAGAAGTGGTAGGGGTGTATACTAAGGAAGATTTAGACCTTATCCATAACCTCAAAGACCAAATCGCTCATAATGAAGAAATGAAAAAAGGCATCGCTGACATGCGAGCCTTTATGCAAGATTATATGGATAGGATTATCCATGATAAGCTGGAGTAAGTTTACACACTTTTTCTCTTAAAGAACAGCAGAAACACCCCAGCGAGGATAAAGGGGATACTTAGCCATTGGCCTGTAGAGAAAACACCTAAGGTGTCTTCAATACCGCCTTGGCTGTCTTTTACGTACTCTACAAGGAAACGGATTGTCCAAAGGGCAATGAGGAATACCCCAAAGATAAAGTAGGGCTGGTCTTTCTTATTGGTTTTCCAATAGAGGTAGTAGAGCAACCAGAAAAGCAGGAAATACCCTACTGCCTCATAGAGTTGGGCGGGGTGCCTATAGGGGATTTGGTTGTAAATTTCTACAAACTGGGGGTTGTGAGCGATAACCTCAAAGGCTTTCTGTGGAGTGCTTTGTCCTGTAAGTTGCATAGCCTCGTGGGCAGAGAAGTCGCCTGATTGTAAGAACTTTACGGCAAAAGGGAAAGACTTATCTACAACCTTGCCTACAATCTCGGAGTTCATGAAGTTACCAAAACGAACAAACATACCTCCTATGGTAATGGCAATGACAATGCGGTCAAGCACCCAAGAGAGTTTCATATCGGGGTATTTGCGGATATAGAGCAGCATGGCAATGATAATCCCCACAGCTGCTCCATGACTGGCCAAACCTGCAAATCCTGTTACTTCGAAGCTTGGAGAGAAGCGGAATGGCAGGATAATTTCCAGAGGGTGTGCCTTGAAGTAGTCCCAATCATAGAAAAATACATGCCCTAAGCGTGCGCCCAAAAGGGTCGCTATGGCTACATAGATGACCAAGGCATCGAGCTTCTCTAAAGGTTTGTTTTCTGCCAAAAAGATTTTTTTAGTAATGTAAAAGCCTAAGGAAAAGGCAATTACAAACATAAGGCTATAGTAGCGTATTTGTATAAAATGCAGGTCAAGTAATACCTGATTGGGATTCCAGTCCATATAAAGAGTTTTATAAGGGACAAAAGTACGAATTTTAATTGTTAATTGTTGATTGTCAATTGTTAATTTTTGCCATGTAGGCGAATAGCCTCATATATTCCGCTCTCATGGATTTTGTTCCTACTTTTAGCCACTAACCACTAACCACAGACCACTAACCACTAACTACTGATTACTTTCTTTTGATAAAGGTTGCCTTAATAGGATAGTGGTCGGAGTAGTGGATTTGGTTATAGACCTTGTGGGAGGTGATTTTAAAATACGGATCGGCTAGTATATAGTCAATACGGAAAGGGAAGTATGGGAAGTCGTAGGTGCTGCCAAAACCTGAACCACACTCCTGAAAACTATCTATCCAGCCCCTATCCTGAAACTTTTGGTAGAGGTAGGAGAAAGCAGTATTATTGAAATCCCCACAGATGATAATAGGATAAGGACAACTATCGGCATGGGCATTGAAAAGCTCTACCTGTGCCTGCTGTATGGCAAATCGGCGGGGGAGTTTTAGGAAAATACGCTTGGAGTTCTCTTGGCTGATTTCGGTATCTTCTATATGGAAGGATTCAAAATGAAGGCTATATAGCCTGAGGGTATCACGCCCTGCTACTATATCGGCAAAGACCCCATTGTTACCTGTATGAGGGAAATCCAAGGAACCACTATTGAGAATAGGATAATCGCTGAGAATGGCTTGTCCTATCTTGTCCTTTTTGTTCTTATAGATGAATTTCTTGTACTTATAGAAAGGGAAACTTCCGCTTTCCTTAGTATAAAACTCTTGTAGAGCAATGATTTTTGGGTGCTCTTGGGCAATAAAATCAATAATCTTATCCCTTAGCTCACTGTCCTTACTCCATTTGTAATGATTGAACAGACGTACATTGAAGCTCATTACACTAAGATGATCTTTGGGAGCAGGTTTGCTCTTGCTGAATTGTACAAAGCGGTGCATAAAGGGAAGCCCTATGAGAAATAAGACCGCAGAGAAAAGGAATAACCATTGGCGACGCAACAGCCATAAGACAATGAATCCCATATTGACCAACATCAGCAAGGGGGTGAAAACACTTAGGGAGGCATACTCAAAATAACGAGGGGGGATAAAAGGGAGTAGGTAGGCGAAAAATAAGATTCCACCTACCACTCCATTGATCAGAAAAATTATCTTGTTAGCAAAAGAAAGTGTGCTCCAAAAGTTTTTCATAGAGTTGGTTTTTACTCACGGATAACGAGTATTTGTCCCATATTGAGGTTGAAGTTGCTCATGTTGTTACGTGCCATAAGATCATCTACACTTACTCCAGAGCGGCGTGCAATACTATAGAGTGTATCGCCTTTTTTCACGATATACATCTTGATTGTATCCATAGCTACTTCTTCTGTAGAGGAGTTATTTACTTCTTTTTGCGCCATGCGTATAGTATCTACCTTTTGTGCGATGGCGCTTGTGTCCTTTTTTGGACTATTATCCTTTTTAGCTACTACTTTTTGCGTATCTTTTGCTGAAGTAGTGGGTGTATTTGCCTTTTTATCTGCTGTGCTCACCTGTTTTGTAGGTGTATTTGCTTTAGCTATTGTCTTGGTTGCTTCTTTTTTCTTCTCTATTGTAAGAGGAGGAGTGTTAGGAATAGGCGAGAGTGGCTTATCCTCTTTATAAGCATAGCCAAGTACTTCGGTGTCGTACTGATGAAGCTCATATTTCTTGATGAGCAATAGCAGTTTCTGCGGATAGCCAGGGTCGGTGGCATATCCAGCTTTTTTAAGTCCATATGCCCAACCCTTGTAGTCGCCAGCTTTGAGAGTAAAAAGGGAGGCATAGCGAGAGCGGTTCACAAGGAACTGTGAATGGTCTTCAAAGGAGGCCTCAGGGTGTTCGTATTTTCTAAAGCATTCGCCCTTGGCATCATCATCATGGGTGATGGTGTCTCCTTCCCAGTCATAATGACACTTAATACCGAAGTGGTTACGAGCATGGCGTGCTAAGCGGCCTTGTCCTGAGCCACTCTCAAGAATAGCCTGAGCTAAGGTAATACTTGCAGGGATTCCATAACGCTGCATCTCCACCATAGCGATGTCCTTATAGGTAGCTATATATTCACGAATCAGCGCAGGGGTTACCTTCACGGCCGAAGTTGCTTGTAATTCTTCGGGTGTTTCGGGTACTTCCTTGTTAATGTACGCCTCGGTACGTTTGCTCTCTACAAGCACTTTTTCAGGGATACGAGTGATAGGTCTCTTCGTTGCAACATTCTTATGCCCTGTGCTACAAGAAGTGGCTATTGCCATAAGGCCTATGAAGCTAACTAATTTCTTGTTCATAATCCAGCGTTTGTTTCTTTTTTCTGTTAAGTTGTTGGTTCATTCCATATATACCTTGTAATCCACCGGTGTGGATAGCTAATATTTTACTATTTTCAGGGAAAAATCCCTTTTCAATAAGGTTGGTAACACCATAGATCATCTTGCCTGTATAGACAGGGTCTAAGGGGATACGTGTTTGCCTAAAGAAATCATTGAGAAAACGGATAAAAGGTTCATTGACCTTGGCATAACCACCTAAGTTATAGTCATGTATCAGTTGCCAATGGTCGGAGCCATGGATCCACTTTTTGATTTCCTCCTCAAGGAACTTCCCACATAGGGCGGGGAAGCCTAAGACCTTTTGGTGAGGTAAGGCACTGTTAATCAGTCCTGCGATGGTACCGCCTGTACCTACCGCAGTGGTAATAAAGTCATAGTCCGTATCTTCGGGAGTGAGAATCTCCTCGGTACCCTTGATAGCCAGCGCATTGGTACCTCCTTCAGGGACATAGTAATAAGGGCCAAAGAGATTGGCCAACTCCTCCTTGAAAGCCTCTGTATGTTTTAGGCGAAACTGTTCGCGAGAGACAAAATGAAAACGCATACCACATTCTTTGGCAAAACTAAGAGTAGGGTTGTTAGGGACAGCACTGGCTAATTCATCTCCACGAATCACGCCAATAGTCTCTATACCCGCTACTTTACCCGCATAGGCGGTAGCTGCGATATGGTTTGAGTACGCCCCTCCAAAGGTGATCAATTGCTTATACCCCTTTTGGGTAGCTTCTAACAAATTGTACTTGAGTTTCCGGTACTTGTTCCCAGATACATGTACATGAGTTTTGTCCTCGCGCTTGATATACAGAGTGATTCCATAAGGATAGCTGATAGGGACTTTTTGGGTCTCTATGACAGGAATCGCAATCATACTTACGCGTCAAATTCTTGAGCAAAATTACGTGCTAATTGCTTACCTTGTGTTTTTTCTATTCCTATAAGAGGAGAAAAGCCTTTTTTCTTTAAGAAATAAGTAGTTGAAAGGTTTAATTATAAATAATTGATAGTCATATTTTTATGTTATAAACAAGAGGCTTTTATACAAAAAAAATTAGTAATCAAAAAATAATTTTCAACAAAAGTCATAATGTTGTTAATTAATTAGTTTTAACAAGAAATTATACCAATAAAACCATAATTGTTTATAATTATATGTTGATGAATGTTGATAAGTTGGGGTTAATGATTAATGCTAACAATGATTCATATCCTAATACAGTAACCATTAAA
>CAJZFM010000080.1 GCA_915070235.1 uncultured Capnocytophaga sp.
CGGCATTTTTATCGAGCATGATGCTGTTATCCGCAAAGCGAGCGACGGAGGCGGAGCAGCCTTTATTCAAGAAAATATTGCCGCGGAAAACCTTGTGCGCCTCGTTTTTCAGCGCGCCGCGGGCTTTTATCTCCGATAGCGTGCTCTTGCCGTTGATAATCAGATTATGTTCAAGATCCATCCGGCGCGTTTTATCGACAAAGTACAGCGGGAAGATGTACACTTCCGCCCAATCTTCCTGCATATAGGAAGAATAGGACACGCCGCTTTTTTGCGAACCGAGCTGTATGTCGTGAACGGTTACCCGTGCTCTTTCGCCGACATCCATCCGCACCGTTTCAAAATTGAGCGCGGTGTCTGCAAAGTTTTGAATTTTGATAATCTCGACTGCGGCATGTTTCCCGACACGGATACTGATAAGTCCGTTCCGATACGATTGCAGCGCCGGAGTCTTTTCATCGGTGTCAAAATACAGGATGAGCCGCGCTGCAGCGTTATCCGCTATGTCGATATAGCTCCGGTCAAACAATACGGAATGCGCCGCGTCAACGGTGAAGCGCCCGAAAAAGTCTTGACCGGCAGCACCGTCGGCGCCGGCAAGATTGCCGCTGCCTTTACCGCTTTGACCATAGGAGCTACGATTGCTATGGTACATCAGGTATATAACCTGCCTGATAGCTCCTTTGCCAGCTTCCTCACCCTATGGCTTATCTTAGCCTTGCCTACCCTCTACCTTATGCGCTCACGGGCGACAGCGGTACTCTATTATATAGGTATAGGGGCTCTCTGTATATTGGGGTATAGAGAATGGACTACTTACTATACTTCTTTGGTTACCTTTGTGCTTATCTTGCCTTTTTACATCTGGCATATAAGGTATAAGGCAAATAGTGCGATTACTTATGCCTTTCACTGGCTTACTGTAGTCTTTTCTGGAATAGCTTTGTTTATCCTCTCTGCAAATATAAGAGATGATGACGCTATTCTTTGGTTTGTCTTACTCTCTGCTATTTACCTGATGATAGGAAAGTATCTGCAAACAAGTATCTACTACAATGCTTATAAGGTGTTTGCTCTTATTTGTATTCCTATTTGTCTTTTTACAGACCACTTTTTTTCTTGGTATAACAATGAGATGATATACATAGCTATTTTTCTAGTACTTATCTATCTTTTGTTAGTTATAAAGTATTATTATATAGATAAAAAGAAAAAAACACTGGATCTTGTATTAGTTTTTCCTCTGTTATATATATTTTCTATCTATTTAGTGCGCCTTTACCTATATGATTTAGTTATTTTAGCCTTTGGCGCTTACTATATTTGGAAAGGATTTAAGAGCGAACGCAGTTTAGTGGTCAATTATGGTCTTTCAGTCATCTCTGTTGAGATTGCTATACGATTTTTTGATAGTTCCTACCCTTTTATTATCAAAGGAATTGTCTTTATCCTCTTAGGTATAGGCTTTTTTGTAGCTAATTATTTCATCTTAAAACAAAAGAAAAATGCGTAAGAAATACCTCCTCATAGCCTTTGCCTGTATGATATTAGTACAGCTGGCTTTCCCTCTAAAAATGATTTTTGATAGGGAATTGATTCTCTTACGGGGCGAAACCTTCCTGATGAAGATTGCCCCCCTTGACCCTTACGATGCCTTCCGCGGACGCTATGTGATGATCAGCTACGAGGACAGAGAGGTACCCATGCCTAGAAAATTTCAGCATATGGAAGACCTCAAAGAACTCTATATCACAGTGAAAAAGGACGAACATGGAATGCTTGTCTATGACCAAGTAACCCTACAACCGCCCACCGATACCAATAGCTATATCAGGGAAGAGGCCGAATCCTATGGCTTTTCCTATGATGATGGTGAAATATGGTTAGACCTCCCCTATCGCTATTATATGAACGAAAACAAAGCCCCAAGAGCCGAAAGACTGCTCAATGAGGCCTATGCCCAAATCGTTGTCTACAAGGGACAAGTGGTACTCAAGGGTATCCTGGTTAATGGCATGCCTATAGAAAAATATCTCGACTAATTAGCAGAAGAAAAATCTTATAAAAATACACTTTATTATATGAAAAATTTCTACTTAGAAACTCTCAAGCAAGAAATATTCTCCAAAAAATCCTTCCTCTGTATAGGATTAGACGTGGATCTAAGCAAAATTCCTCCTTTTCTACTCAAGGAAAGTGATCCTATTTTTGCCTTTAACAAGGCTATTATCGATGCCACCCACCCTTATACCATTGCCTATAAGCCCAATATTGCTTTCTATGAGGCTTATGGAGAGCGGGGCTGGCAGTCGCTGAGAAAGACCATTGACTACCTCAATGAGCAGCACCCTCGTATCTTTACCATAGCCGATGCCAAGCGGGGCGATATAGGCAATACAGCTACCATGTATGCCAAGGCTTTCTTTGAAGACCTACAATTCGACAGCGTAACGGTAGCCCCCTATATGGGACAGGATTCCGTAGAGCCTTTCTTGGCTTTCAAGGACAAGGCTACTATTCTTTTGGCACTGACCTCCAACAAGGGAGCTTTTGATTTCCAGACGCTCTCCACCGAGGGGGTACCTCTCTACCAGCAGGTACTCACTCGCTCCCAGCAGTGGCACAACGCCCAGAACCTCATGTATGTAGTGGGTGCTACCAAGGCAGAATACTTGGCCGAGATTCGTCGCATGGTCCCTGATGCCTTCCTGCTCGTCCCTGGGGTAGGTGCCCAAGGGGGCGACCTCTCTCAGGTGTGTAAGTACGGACTTAACAAGTCGGTAGGGCTGATTGTCAATGCCTCTCGTGCTGTCATCTATGCCTCCCAAGGGGAAGACTTCGCACAAAAAGCAGCTCAGGCCGCCCATGCACTCCAACAAGAAATGGCCGCTATCCTTCACTCCCAATTCCCTACACTATGACCTTTTCTGAAGAAAACTACCTGAAAATCATCTACCACCTTGGCCAAGAGCGTCAAGAGGAGGTTACCACCAATGCCATAGCTGATGCCATGCAGACCAAGGCATCGTCAGTTACCGATATGCTCAAGAAGCTACATGAAAAAGGCTTGGTGGAACATAAGAAATACCAAGGGGTGACCCTTACCAAAAAGGGAGAGAAAAGTGCCCTCTTTGTCATCCGAAAGCATCGCCTTTGGGAGGTATTTCTCGTGGAAAAGCTCCATTTCTCTTGGGACGAAGTCCATGAAGTGGCCGAGCAGCTAGAGCATATACAGTCCGATAAGCTCATCGAGGAATTGGACAAGCTCCTACTCTACCCAGAAAAAGACCCCCATGGCGATCCTATCCCCGATAAGTTTGGCCACATGCCCTCTCTCAAAAGTGAGCTGCTGAGCCAAATGAAGCCCAACGAAGTTGCCCAATGTGTAGGAGTGAAGAACACTTCTAAAGAATTTTTGCAATATCTCAATAAGATAGACATTTCTATCGGAAAAGAAATTAAGATTTTGGAGATACATTCCTTCGACAATTCTATTGAAATTCAACTAGATAGCCGAACTATCAACATTTCCTCCATGATAGCAGAAAACATATATGTTAAAAAAAACAAATAAGTCTTATTTTTCTTTTTTGTTTCTGAAAAATAGATTATTTTTGCCCTCACATTCTCAATAAAAATGTTACGTAAAAAACACTATCTCATCATTCTTGGTGTGGTTGCCCTTGGGGTAGTTGGTTACTTCCTATTCTTCCCTTCTGGCAAGTATAAGTTTGAAAACCAAGAAATTATACTCAACGATTGCGAAGATGGAGAAGAAGACTGTGCTGAAGTCTCCATCAATTATATGCTTTGCAAAAGACCCAGTGCTTTTGCACAGGTGTTTAATGACACCATACAACGACAATTGGTCAGAATCCTCACTGCAAAGGATACTGTCATGGGAGTTAAGGAAGCAGGTGAGTTGTTCCTTTCTCAGTACAAGGCCGACAAACAGCAGTTTGAAGGTATCACCCCTTATCAGATACAAATTGTAGATACCATTCTCCTTGAGAATGACGCCCTTATCTCCCTCCAGCGCTCAGGATATGAGTACTTAGGAGGTGCTCACCCTATCAACTGGATCAGTTATATGAACTTCAAGGCTTCCGATGGTACTCCCCTCCCTCAAGCAGCTCTCTTTACCAATAAGGACAAGATCTTGGAGGTAGCCGAAAAGCACTTCAGAGAGACTTTCAACCTCTCCGAAGAGGAAGAACTTAGTAAAAACGGCTTTATGTTCCAGAATGATATCTTTGCCTTGCCTAAAAACATTGGTTTTGATCAAAACCACCTCATTTTATTGTATAACCCATATGAAATAGCCCCTTATAGCACCGGAGTCTTAGAGGTAAAAATCCCTCTCTCCGAAGTAAATCCTTGGCTTTCATTTAACCTTAATGACCCAAAAAGAAAATGACACCCACACGGAAAGTTTACTATTTAAGCAGTTGCGATACCTGCCAGCGTATTCTCCACGAACTCAAAGTATTGGAGGATTTCACCTTTCAAGATGTAAAAGAAGAGCCTATCTGCGAGACAGATCTTGAACAGCTCAAGAATGTTACTGGAAAGTATGAACTCTTGTTCAACAAACGTTCTAAACTCTACAAAGAGCGCCAACTGAACGAAAAAGACCTGACAGAGAATGATTACAAAGACCTTATTTTGGAACATTATACCTTCCTGAAACGACCTATCTTAGTCATTGATGACCATGTTGTACTGGGAAATGCTACCAAAATTATAAAAGAAACACGTAAACACTTATAATATCATTCCTTTCCGAACTCTATGAGTACAATCACTCAACTGAATATCCCCACCACCAACCTCCCTCGTATTGTTGTCATAGGGGCTGGTTTTGGTGGCATCAACATCGTAAAACAATTGGATTTTTCCAAAATGCAAGTGGTACTGATCAATAAGACCAACTACCACACCTTCCAGCCACTACTCTATCAGGTGGCAACCGCGGGACTGGAACCTGACTCTATCGCACACTCCGTGCGCTCTATCTTTAAGAAAGAAAAGACCTTCCACTTCCGTATCACTGAAGTAAAACAGATAGACCCTGCAAAGAAGTGTATCTACACCGACCTTGGGGATCTCTCCTACGACTATCTTGTCATCGCTACAGGTTCTCAGACCAACTTCTACGGCAATGCCAATATCCAAAAGTATGCCATGCCTATGAAGACCGTCCCCGAAGCGATAGATATGCGTAGCCTTATTATCCAAAACTTAGAGGCTGCCATACTAACCAATGACCTTGAGGAGCGCAATAGCTTGATGAACTTTGTCATTGTCGGAGGGGGACCTACAGGAGTGGAGCTGGCGGGTGCCTTTGCTGAGCTTAAGAGCCATATCCTCCCTACTGACTATCCTGACTTGGATATTCGCAAGATGAATGTACACCTGATTCAGGCCGATCCTCGCTTGCTGGTAGGTATGGGCGAAAAATCCAGCCAAAAAGCCAAAGAATATTTGGAGAAAATGGGCGTTACCATTTGGTTCAATACCTTTGTCAAGGACTATGATGGCACCAATGTGGTAACCAATACCCATAATTTTGAGACCCGCACCCTTATCTGGACTGCTGGGGTCAAGGGTAGCACTATAGAGGGACTCCCTCAAGAGAGCATACAGTTCGGCCGCTATGTGGTCAATGAGTTCAATGAGATAAAAGGTTGTGAGAATATCTATGCTATAGGCGATATAGCTTGTATGATTAGTGACAAATACCCCAAAGGACACCCCATGGTGGCACAACCTGCGATCCAACAAGGAAAGCAATTGGGTAAAAACCTCAAGAGAAAGATTGCAGGCAAGAAGAACTTAGTACCTTTCAGCTATTTTGACAAAGGCGCTATGGCTACCGTCGGGCGTAATAAGGCCGTCGTAGAAATTGCTGGTATGCGCTTCTCTGGCTGGTTTGCTTGGATTCTCTGGATGGTTGTACACTTGGCTTTTTTGGTGGGTTTCCGCAATAAAATGGTAGCCTTGGCCAACTGGATTGTACAGTACTTCCAATACAACAAAGGGGTGCGCCTTATTATCCGCCCTTACAAATCAGCTTATGAGAGGGAACAAGAACAAACCCTCAAACCATAAACTTTTCATTTTTCTTCCATTAAGAGCTACTCCGTAAGTGGGGTAGCTTTTTTAATTCAAAGTAAAAAATTAGCAGTACATCTTGCTTATTCAAAAAATATAATTACCTTTGCCCCCGATTTTACAAATATCATTATTAATTATCTAAATTATCAAACGATGAAAAAAATGATTCTCTCAGCACTTACTCTCTGGAGTTTTGCTGCTTTTGCTCAAGAAGAAGATACAACAGCTCCTTCTATGTCAGCTCCAGAACCTTCTGCGGCTTCTGAGAAAACTGAGAAAACATGGACTCGTTCAGGACTTATCTCCTTGATGTTCAACCAAACTGCTTTTAACCATGATTGGACTGGTGGGGGTACCAATAACTACGGAGGAAACCTCAACCTTTCCTACGATGCCAACTACAAGAAAGGCGTTTGGACATGGGATAACAAACTCCTTGTAGATTACGGTCTTACCAAAGTAGATGGAGATGCTTTCTCTAAGAAATCTAATGACCGCTTTGCCTTCACCTCCCTTGTAGGACGACAAGTATCCGATACTTGGTTTGTTTCTTTCTTTGCCAATTTCCAAACCCAATTGGCCAAAGGATATAAGTATGATGAGGACAGCAATGGAAAGCAGATTCGTACCGAAACAAGCAACTTCTTAGCGCCTGCTTACTTCTCCTTCGGGCCTGGTATGTTGTGGAAAAAGAGTGATAACCTAAAGGTTAATATCTCTCCTGCTACTGCGAGATTCATCTTCACCGATAAGAAATTTACCGAAACAGGTAAGCACTTCGGGGTAAAACAAGGAGAAACCTCTCGCTTTGAGTTCGGTGCTGCGGTAAATGGATATGCTAAGTTTGACAACTTGGTGAAAAATGTAACCTTTGAGAACACCCTTAGCCTCTATAGCAACTATTTGGAAAAACCCCAAAATGTAGATATAGACTATACGCTCAATGTACTGATGAAGGTAAATGACTTCCTTTCAGCCAACCTCACCTTCCAGGCCATCTACGATGATGACGCTGCAAAAGCCTTCCAGATAAGAGAAGCCTTCGGTGCTGGATTCACCTATAAGTTCTAACAAGATAAAAGAGAAAAAATAAAAGGTAAAAGAGGAAAAATCTTTTACCTTTTATTATTTTGTTACTCGTCACTATCATTGGTAACACTATTCACTATTCATTTTTCACTCTTCACTCTTCACTGTTCACTTTTCACTGTTCACTCTTCACTTATCATTATCATGTGGGCGTTTCCCGAAGATATGTTCCAAATCTTCCTTGAAGATCACCTCGCGTTCTAAGAGCAATTCGGCTAAGGTGGTGAGCTTATCCCTATTGGATCTAAGGATATCAAGGGCGCGCTGGTATTGTTGTTCTATAATCTCTCTTATTTCCTCATCAATCACCTGAGCGGTTTTCTCACTATAAGGTTTGGTAAATCCGTATTCCTCACCTGTAGGATCGTAATAGGTTAAGTTCCCTATCTTATCATTAAGTCCATAAATAGTTACCATAGCACGAGCCTGTTTGGTTACCTTTTCTAGGTCACTGAGTGCCCCTGTGGAGATTTTCCCAAAGGTAATCTCTTCGGCTGCACGACCACCTAGGGCAGCACACATCTCATCTTGAATCTGGTCGGTGCGTACAATCTGTCGCTCTTCAGGTAGGTACCAAGCCGCCCCAAGCGAACGCCCACGAGGAACTATTGTTACCTTGACCAAAGGAGCTGCATGCTCCAAAAGCCAACTCACGGTAGCATGTCCTGCTTCATGATAAGCAATCGCCTTTTTCTCCTCAGGAGTGATAATCTTGTTCTTCTTCTCCAAGCCTCCGATGATTCTATCCACGGCATCCAAGAAATCCTGCTTATCCACCGATGTCTTGCCACGACGGGCTGCAATCAGTGCGGCTTCATTACACACATTGGCTATATCCGCTCCTGAGAAACCAGGGGTCTGTTTGGCTAAGAACTCTACATCTAAGTCCTCGGTTACTTTGATTGGGCGCAAGTGTACTTTGAAAATCTCTTTACGCTCGTTCAAGTCGGGCAAGTCCACATAGATCTGTCGGTCAAAACGTCCTGCTCTCAGTAGTGCCTTGTCCAAAATATCAGCACGGTTAGTGGCTGCCAGAACAATCACATTGGTATTGGTACCAAAACCGTCCATCTCTGTAAGTAACTGATTGAGGGTGTTTTCTCTTTCATCATTGGCATTGGTCAGGTTATTTTTGCCTCTGGCTCTACCTATGGCATCTATCTCGTCTATAAAGATGATAGAGGGCGATTTCTCTTTAGCCTGTCGGAACAAATCCCGCACACGAGAGGCACCCACTCCTACGAACATCTCTACAAAATCTGATCCTGAAAGGGAGA